>VAWT01000244.1 GCA_005883415.1 Actinomycetota bacterium
CCTTGATGCGCGAGCCTGCGCGGTAGGCGTGCCCCTCGTAGTAGAGCGGGACCGTGACCTGCGTGAAGCGCCCGCGAGGCAGCGGCTGGACGTCCTTCGCGCGCAGGCTAAGCACCGGTTCGAGCGGCCTGCTCTTCCGCGCGTCGAGCTTGCGCTCGTCGGCGCGGACCCAGCCGTTCTGCACGAACGTCTCGTTGCCGTCGGGCCTCACCTCGCTCACGGTCGCCTGGAGGTCGACGTTGCGGCTCGAGGAGCGCACCCACACTCGCGCGTATCCGGCGCCGATCACGACGGTGTTCGAGCTGAGGGGGGCGGTCATATAGGAGACCGAGGTGCCGGACGGGTTCGGGTTCCACTGGTACTTCGGCAATGCGGTCCAGAGCCCGCCGGAGCCTAACCCCGTGCCGCCGTTGAAGTCCTTCATCGGGAGGGCGCGCGGGTTCCAGGTGAAGCGATTGGCGCCGCGTCCCGTTCGTGAGTCGTTCAGCGTCCCGTTCGACCCCATGTACCAGGAGCGCCCGAACGTGCCAGGCACCGGGAAGCGCGAGAACGAATCCTCGAAGCCCGGGGAGGGCTGGCCCGCGGCGCCCGAGCCGGCGCCGCTGTCGAACAGCACACGGATCGGGGCCAGGTTCTCAAACGCCGCCAACGCGCCGGAATAGGTCGGCTGCTGCTGGATCGGATCTGGCGGGAGCGAGACCCCCGGTATCCCCATCGCTGTCTGGTAGATAAGCGGTCCCGCGGCCCGCGTCAGCGCGCATCCGTTCGCCGGAAGGTCCTGGGCGACGAAGAGCTGGAGGAAGTCGCACCATCGGTTGAACGTCTGCGGGTCGAGCGAGTCGATGTGCTGACCGTTGGTGAACGTGAACCACTTCCTGCTCGTGCCGGTGAAGTGCTCAGCGAGGTCGGGGCAGTGCCCGCCGGTCTGCTCGTCGGTCCACTGGCAGGCCAGAAACACCGGCACGTTGATCTTGTTGACGAACGTGATCGGCGAGAGGGGATCAGCGACCGCCGGGACGTAGTGGTTGTTCGTGCGGATCTTCCCCAGCAGGTTCACCGCCTCGCTGTGGAGGGCCTGGTTGTCCTTGCAGGTCTCATCGCCCTGCTGGATCTGCTGGTACGCCCAGCTCTGCCCCCCGCTCGGCGACGCGGGCAGCGCATCGTGAACCCGCTCCTTGGCCCAGGTGAAGGCGAAGCCCGTGTTGAGGATGCCGCCCGGGTAGAGCGTCGTCTGCGTCTGGTCGATCACCGACAGCGGCGCGATCGCCGCCAGATCTGGGGGCCGGGTCTGAGCGGTGAACAGCTGGCTGATGCCGCCGAAGGAGATTCCCATCATCCCGACCTTGTGGTGGAGCACCCAGGGCTGGTGCGCGACCGTCTCGATCACGTCGTAGCCGTCGAGGTTCTGGAGGGGCTCGAAGAAGTCATACGCGCCGCCCGAGCAGCCGGTGCCGCGCATGTTGACGTCGACGACCGCGAACCCCATCGCGTTGGCGAGCACCGCGATGCCATTGACCGGCGCGGGCGGGTCCGCGTACCCGTAGCCCGAGTACTCGATCAGGGTTGGATATTGGCCTCCGGCGAGCGGCCGCGGCACCGGAACGGGCAAGCCGACCTCGCTGGGGAGGTCCGACGGCAGACGGACGTCGATCGCGAGCTTTGTCCCGTCGCGGGTCCTCAAATAGCCGTACCCGTGACTCGGGATCGTCTGGTTGTAGATCGAGGGGATCTGCTGCCCGCGCCGGTTGACGAGTGACATTCGCGCGTGAGGGGCGAGGCCCGTCACGTAGACCTGATTCGCGCTCCCGTGGGCACTGAACCTGGGGGCACCGGACGCGGTCGAGGCAGCGGCGCTGCTCAACGTGAACGCGAGCGCCGCGCTCACGGCCCCGCAAGCCCAACCTCTCCTCATGAGACCTGACACTCCACCACATGTGACGCCCCGACGTCGAAGGCGACCCGATCCGTTAGCGTGCGCCAGTGGCCCGCTGCTTCGTCACCCGTCGGCTGCCCGGTCCCGCTGTGAGCCTGCTGCAGGAGGCGCACGAGGTAGAGATCTGGGAAGGACGCCTTCCCCCCACGCCGGCCGAGCTCTCAGAGAAAGCGGCTGGGGCCGAGGGCCTCCTCACCCTGCTGACAGACCGGATCGACGCCGCCCTGATCGACTCGAGCCCCAGGCTACGCGCGATCTCCAACTACGCAGTCGGCGTCGACAACGTCGACATCGAGGCCGCGACGCGAAGGGGGATTCCTGTCGGCAACACACCCGATGTCCTCACGCACGCGACAGCGGACCTCACCTTCGCGTTGCTGCTCGCGGCGGCGCGCAAGCTGCCCGACGCCATCGAGGCCGCGAGCGAAGGCGATTGGGTCACGTGGGAGCCTGCTATGCACCTCGGGCGCGAGGTGCACGGCGCCACCCTCGGGATCATCGGCTTCGGGCGGATCGGTCGGGCGGTCGCCGCACGGGCGGAGGGGTTTGAGATGCGAGTCCTTCGCACGGGACGTGACCAGCCCATTGACACCCTGCTCTACGAAGCCGACTTCGTCTCGCTGCATGCCCCGCTGACGCCTGCGACCCACCACCTGATCGACGCCCACGCACTGAGCAAGATGCGCCCCAACGCGATCCTGATCAACACCGCTCGCGGCGGGCTGGTCGACCAGGTCGCGCTCGAGCACGCGCTGGAGCAGGGGTCGATCGCCGGCGCGGCGCTGGACGTCACAGACCCTGAGCCGCTGCCACCAGACGATCCGCTGCTGCGGGCGCCCAACCTGATCCTCACACCCCACATCGGCTCCGCCACGCAGGCCGCACGGGAGCGGATGGCCGAGCTGGCCGTCGAGAACCTGCTTGCCGGGCTGGAAGGCCTGCCGATGCCACACCAGGCGAACGCGCTGAGTCGGGGTGCGGAGCTGCGTAGGGCAAACTGACCCCGTGCGCGTCGCCGTCGCCGACATCGGAAGCTGACGAGCGCGGTGCGTGACGCGTCGAACGGTGAGGATTTCGCGAAATCGGTTCGCGAGCGCTACGGCTTCGAGCCCCACGTCCTGAGCGGTGACGACGAAGCGCAGCTGACGTTCCTCGGCGCGACCAGCGAGCGAGATCCGGACGATCGCACTCCCACTCTTGTCGTCGACATCGGGGGCGGCTCGACCGAACTCGTCACCGGCGCCGGACGGCAGGCGGATTTTCACGTGTCCACGCAAGCGGGGGTCGTGCGCCAGACCGAGCGGCACCTGCACCACGACCCTCCGCTGCCAGACGAGCTCGAGGCGCTCTCGAGCGAGGTACGCGAGATCGTCATCGGCGGCGTTCCCGAGGGCAAACGAAGCGCGATCGGGCGTGGAATCGGCGTCGCCGGCACGGCCACGCAGCTGGCGTCGATCGCGCAGGGTCTAGAGCCCTACGATCCCAAGAAGGTGCACGGGTACGCGCTCTCTGTGCAAGAGGCGCGCGAGATCTTGGGGAGACTGGCCGCGGTCGGCCTCGAGGAACGCAAGAAGACCCGGGGCCTCGACCCAGCTCGCGCGCCGACGATCGTCGCCGGGGTGGAGATCCTGCTCGTCGTGCTGGAGCTGTTTGGGCTGGCCGAGGTGGAGGTGTCCGAGCACGACATCCTGCGCGGCGCGGCGCTGGGGTTGTCGTAGCCGCGCTCGGGCGGCGCGTCAGCCCGTGCTCACCAGTCGGGGCCTGATGTCTGCGCACTCGGCGCAGACGCTCTCGGGAACGACGCCCAACCGCATCAGCGCGCCGAAGAGCTTGCAGCCGACGCAGTAGCCGACGATCGACTCAAGCCCGGCGGCCGGCAGGAACAGGACCAGCACCACGTCGGCCGCGGTGTGCGAGGCCGCAAACGCGAGAATCAACGCGGTAGTCGACATGACCGCCCCCATAGCCTGGGCGAACCGCTTCGGCGGGCCCGGTACAGGCTTGCGGTCGCCGAGCCGCGGTGCGATCAGGTTCTGGGCGATCCAGCCGAGCGGGCTGAGAGTGGGGCCCGTCAGCACGCGGGCCCAAAAGCCATACGCGATCGGGATCAGCAACCAGTACCAGCCGGTCGCGAGGGTCACAATGACGCCAACTAGCACAACGCCCGCGACCACGCGAGCCGCCTTCTCGTTGACGGGATTGGGGAACGAGAACAGACTCCGCATCCCAAACTGAGGATAGACAGTCGGGAATCACCGTAAACAGACGGGCCCCGCCGCGCCGCAGATTCGCGGTACCGAGGGCGGGGCGGCGGAGGCCCTATCCGAAGAATTGCCCCGGATGTAGCGGGCTCACCGTTCACCTGGACATATGTCCGATTGTGGAGGGGGTGTCCAACCGCCATGATGCTCGCGGGGAAATGTTCGCTTTGGCGAACGTGAAACCCGACATAGGATCCGGGCGTAGCCGCAGACATCGGCGCCTCCCGCCGCCCGGACCCACTTCAAAGCAAGGTCCTACGGCACGTACCCCTGCCCGTCCCGATGGACCTTCACCTGGATCGGAAGCCGCCCGCAGAACGCGGGCGGTTTTCGTTGTGTTCCGGCCGGAACATGTTCCGGCCGGCGGGTGCGCACATGTGCGCACCCGGGGGGCCGCGCATGCGCGGCCCCCTAGGCCAAATTCGACTTCCTCGGATACGCCACCGACGGATCCGTAAGCACGTTCACCACCGCGGGCTTGCCGCACTCAAAGGCCCGCTCCAATGCGGGCCGCAACTCCGAGGGCTGCGAGACGAGCTCGCCGTGGCATCCGAGCGCCTCGGCCACTAGGTCGTAGCGGGTGCCCTCGCGCAGCGAGGCGGCTACGGAGTAGCCGTACAGGAACTCCATCGGGTGCTTTTCGAGCGCCCAGATGCCGTTGTTGCCGATCACGCACACGACCGCGACGCCGTGGCGGGCGAGCGTGTCGAGCTCCATACCCGAGAAGCCGAAGGCCCCGTCCCCCATCAGCAACAGGACCTGGCGTGAAGGGTGGGCAAGCTTGGCCGCCAGCGCATATCCGGGACCCGAGCCCAGGCATCCGAACGGACCGGGGTCAAGCCAGCAGCCCGGCTCGTAGGAGTCGATCAGCCGGCCCGCGAACGAGACGAAGTCGCCGCCGTCGCCGATCACGATCGCGTCGCGCGCGAGCAGCTGCCCCAGCTCTCCATAGATGCGCATCGGATGAAGCGGGGCGCGGTCGTCCGAGAGCTCGGCGGCTTCGGCCGCTCGACGCTCGCTCTCGAGAGCACGCAAAGACGAGATCCAGGCATCGCGCTCGGCCCGCGCGGAGCTCGAAGCCCGCAGAGCATCTAGCGTCGCCGGAAGCGCCCCATACAGCTCCGCCGCCACGGCCCGCGGGTGCTCGCGCGCCGGCTCGGCCACGTCGGCCACGATGATCTGCGCCTCAGCGGAAAACGAGGCTCCGAATCCCAGCCTGAAGTCGAGCGGCACCCCGATCACGAGCGCGACGTCCGCGCCGCTCAGGCCGGCCGAACGGGCGCGGGAGAAGAAGAGCTCGTGATCGGCCGGCATGCAGCCACGACCCAGTCCGTTCAGAAACACGGGAATTCGCAGCTCCTTGGCCAGCGCGCGCAGCGACTCCTCGCCACGGCCCCAATACAACCCTGTGCCGGCCATGATCACCGGGCGTTCGGCCTCCCGCAACAGATCGGCCGCGCGGTCGACGGCGCGCGAGTCCGCGCCCGGTCGAAGCCACGGCTCCGGGAGCGACAAAGGGGCGTCGGGCGGCTCGGGAGCCTCGGTGAACACGTAGTCGAGGGGGAAGTCGATGAACGTCGGGCCTCCGCGGGGCTCGACCGCCGCGTGCAGCGCCTCGTCGACCAGCGCCGGGATCTCGGCCGTCTCGGATGCGGTCGCCGCCATCCTCGCCAGCGGCTTGACGAACGGGACGTGGTCGATCTCTTGAAGCGATCCCTGGCCCCAGCGAAGCTGCGGTGCGCGCCCGCCGAGCACCAACATCGGAGAGTGGTTCTGGCTGGCCGAGGCGACCGCGCTGAGGCCGTTGGTGACGCCCGGGCCGGCTGTCAGCGCACATACTCCGGGGGAGCGGGTGACCTTCGCCCATCCCTCGGCGGCGAACGCCGCGGACTGCTCGTGGCGGACGTCGACGATGTCAATCCCCTCGGCCCGACAGCCGTCGTAGATCGAGAACAGATGGCCGCCGGAGAGCGTGAACAGCCGGCTCACGCCGTGCGCCCTGAGCCGCTTGGCGATCAGGCGACCGCCGTGAAGCTGCGTGCTCGTGTCCGTGACCACCGGCTACAGAACGCTAACAGTGGGGTGGGGGCGCGGCTTTAGGCTTCGTTTGACTGCGGCGACTACGATCGACCGGTCTAAGTGATAGCGACAAAGGGAGCCAGGGTATGAGCACGCTCCAGATGCCTTCGTCGGATCAAAAGCAGTTCGAGGAGATCTGCGAGCCGCTGGACGAGTGGGATCACTTGCCGGCGGTCAAGGGCGAACAGCCGGAATTTGAGGAAGAGCCAATCGAGGCTCAGGAGGCCTCGCTGGACGGCCTCATCCTAGCCGGGCTAGTCAGTCCGTACTGAGCCACTTGCCGGCGCGAGGCCCCGTCCACCGGGACCTCGGACTCGAGCGCCCAAAGCCGCGCCGGTTCGCGCTTGCCTTTGAGCGGTACCCGTGAACGCTCCGAGAGCTCGAACGAGTCTTGGCGAAGCGCTGCCCGCGTGGCCTCGGTGATCAGCACGTCGTCGCCGGTCTCGCGGGTCGCCGCTTCGACCCGGGCTGCGGTATTTACCGTGTCTCCGATCACGGTGAACTCGACGCGGCCACCGCCGCCGACTGTTCCTGCCACCACCCGTCCCGAGTTGACCCCGATGCCGACGCCGACTTCGCCCCCGTATCGCTCGCGCACGAGGCGGACGATCTCCTGAGCGGCCCGCACCGCGCGCTCGGCGTGGTCGGGCAGCATTTCCGGCGCCCCGAACACCCCGAGCAGCCCGTCGCCGATGAACTTGTTCGCGTGGCCGTGGTGGCGCAGCAGGACCGGAACGACCAGCTCCCAGAAGCTGTTAAGCAACGCCACGACCTCCTTCGGCTTCGCGTGCTCGGCGAAGGCCGTGAAGTCCCGAATGTCGAGGAATAGGACGGTGACCGGAACCTCCTCGCCTTCGAAGTCGGGGCCTTCCTGCAATACGCGCTCCGCCAGCCCGGGGTCCACGTAGGCGCCGAAGGCCTCCCGCAGGCGCTCGCGCTCGTCGAGTCCTTCCGCCATCGTGTTGAACGACTGCGCGAGGACGCCGCTCTCATCGGTCGCCACGACCGGCACCCGCGCGGTGTAGTCGCCTTTGCCGATCCGATCCGTGGCCTCCTGAAGGTCGGCCATCGACCTGGCCAGCGATCGCATCACCAGTACCACGAGCTCGAACGAGATCGTGAACGAAACACCCGGAGCGTCGATCGCGAAGTCCGACGGGAGCTCGCGCGCAATCCGCTCGAGCACCGGCCGTGAAACCACCTCCATCGTGAAGTAGCGGAGGATCGTCGCGTACAGCAAAACGACGGTGCCGACCACGGCCAGGACGAAGAAGTCGTACCAGGGCAGCCCGAGCTTCCAGGTGGCGAAGGCCATGAACGGCAGGTACGCCGTTACGATCGGCGCCCTGCGTAGGGTCCGGCGCGTGTACTCGAGCGGCAGCGTGGCGGCGGCCCGCCAGGCCTCGATGGTCGAGGCTGTGTCCCGTGCGCCGCGCTCCCAGACCCGAACGGGACGCCAGATCCGCTTCGTGATCTTGATCGAGATCACGTTGTCGAGCAAGACGAGCGCCTGTGAGACGGCAGCCAGCACCAGGAATTGGTTCCAAGACATCGGCCGGTAGAGCTCGATCAGCCCAAGACCGGCCAGGAAGACGACGTGTGAGATCCCGAACTGGAGCCATACCGGGGCGTAGGAGTTCTGGCGCCCGATGGCTCGAATCCCCCTGTCGACGGGATCCTTCATGACAGAAGTGTCTCAGGGTGCACGAGCGGCGCGCGGACGCTTGAGTCCAGGGGGCGTCTCGAAGCATCCGGGAGGCGGCGGATCGCCCTGACCCACCGCCTCCCGGCCCCTGTCTAGCCCACCGGCGCCAGTGGGCGTTGGTAGACCGTCCGCGCCCGCAGCAGCGCGGCGGTCTCGGTAAGCCCCCTCTCCCCATGGTGAAAGTGCCGGCCGGAGCGCATAGCCGGCAGCTCTGTCACCCCGCGCGCAAGTAGTCCCCGGGCCGTGGCGTCGATCGTCGCATCGAGCGAGCGGTCACCGGCCGCGTCCAAGCAGTCATCAAGCGTGAGTCCGGCCGCGGCGGCCGCCTCGGCCAGCACCTCGGGATCCTCGAGGTCGAATCCTCCGCAGAACGCGAGCCGCGCCGCCGCCAGGCCAAACCTGGCCCCCGCCCCGACCTCGCCAGCGCGAACCGCCGTCCGCAGCGCCCCCGGCACTCCCGCCGGGAAGCGATCGGGCCACACCAGCGGCAGATGGAGCTCCGCCGCGCGGTGTTCAGATCGGGCGCGGAGCTCCGCTGTCTGGTGTCCCCACGGCGAAGTAAAGCCCGCGACCGGAGTCCATTCGACCTCTCCAAGCAGCCGCTCGACCCGCTCGGCGGCCAGGTAAGAGAATGGGCACGCCAGGTCGTAGAAGAACGCCGTCTCGGCTCTTCCATGCCGCCTCGAGCGGTCCGCTCGCCGTTCTGCCAGTGCGATCAGCTCTCCCATCAAGAGCTGAAACGACCGTCGATGCCGAAACTGGCGGAAACTGGACCGTGATCTCAGCACAAAGACCGGAAACCGAGACAATGGGCCGCAGCTTCCGTTATTCTGAAAGCTGGTAGGTAGTCCACTCGGAGGTCATCAGATGCCTCACGTTCCTCCCCCCAAGCGTCACCCTTACGACCAGTGGTCGCCGGACGCCCGAGCGCTGGACGTCGTCGGGGACAAGTGGACGCTGCTGATCGTGCGCGACCTGGCCGCCGGTCCGAGGAGATTCGTCGAGCTCCAGCGGGTTCTCCCCGGCATCTCCACTGAGCAGCTGCGCTCGAGGCTGAACCGGATGGTCGCCGACGGCATGCTGACCCGCAGGCGCTACCGCGAGGTCCCGCCCCGCGTGGAGTACGATCTCACCGAGCGTGCGTACGCGTTGATGGCGGTCATTGGCGAGGTCGCGCGCTGGGGCTATGACTGGGTCTGGAGCGCGCCGCGTGCCTCTGAGCGCGTCGATGTCGGCGCGATCTTCCGGGTCGCCCCGGGCCTGGTCAAGCCGCCGCCAGACCTGAAGGGCAGCGTATCGGTGGTCGTCGAGGACCAAGAAGGCGAGTCATACGTCCTGATCGCCGAGGACGGCAAGGTGAAGATGCAGGAGAGCAAGCCCGAGACGACCGATGCGACCGTCACCGGAAGTAAGGACGCATGGGTAGCCGCGTTCTCGCCTGACGGCGACCTAGGCCAGCTACAAATCGAGGGCGACCGGCGACTGGCGACTCAGCTGCTCGAGGCGTTGGCGCTGGGCACCGAGCAGCTGGCGCGCGCAACGCGCGCCGCCTAGGACGCGGCCCGCCTAAGAACGCACGCCCCGTAAGAACCCGCCCCGTAACGACCCGCGCGGCCTAAGCACCCACCGACCAGCTGTAGCGAGCGGCCGCGGCCTTATTGGCGTGTGGCGCGAACCGCACCTCGAGCACCTTCGCGCTCGTTGGGGCCGAGAACACGACGCACCCGTCCGCGTGCTCGCCGGGGGCGATGTTGTTATCGAAGTCCCGCAGCGGCGTCTGGCATGCGCCGCTCGGTGCGAACGTCGGGACCGCCGCGCCGGAGGAGAGGGCGAGCGACACATCCCCGGTCGCCGAGCTGTCGTAGGTCTCGGGCCCGTGGTTGAGGACGTGGACTTTCACTCCAACGGCCCGCGTGCCGGCAAGCAGGG
>VAWT01000245.1 GCA_005883415.1 Actinomycetota bacterium
GTGGGGATGGACGACGTGACGCTGGCCCGCAAGGTGGAGACCGAGGTATTCAGAGCTGCCGATTCGCCCAAGGGCGACGTCGATGTCAACGTCGTTGACGGGGTCGTCTACCTGCACGGCCAGGTGAAGCAGCCTGAGCAGATCAACGAGATCGAGACCCGCGCCCGACGGGTGCCAGAGGTTGCCGGAGTGGAGAATCTCCTGCACTTGCCCGGCACTCCGGCCCCGACGAGGGCCGATGCGCCTCGGTCCCAGCAGCGGTCTGGGTCGCCGCGGCGGAGCGGGCAGCTTCGGGCCGTGAGATCGTGAGTGACCCAGGTAACACACGCAATCCGGACGCGGCGAATCCGGGCGATCGCTCGCGCGATCCCACGCCCCACCACGCCCTGAACAATCCAGCCCAGGACCCGGATCCCACCGAGTGGCCGGATCCGTATGACCGCCGCGAGGATCCGCGTGCCGCCGAGGCTGAGGAGGACTCGCCCGGCGAGGCTCCTCATCCGACAACTGGGACGACGAGCACCAGCGAGCCGCACCCGGGCCAGGACCCTGAGGCGGAGCCTTGGGAGGGTCCGAAGCACGACAAGGTCGACCAGTAGCCGCGCTGGTGGGGGTCGCGCTGGACGGACGCGGCTCGGCCGCCGGCCGGCTTGGCCGGCCGGCGTGTTCAGCTGCGGCTACCCCGCCAGCCGCTTGCGGAGGTGCTCCTTGCCCTGCTCGGCGCCCTTGCGGCTCTCGGCCTGCGCGCGCCGGAAGAAGTCCGCCAGCTCCGAATCTCCATCACGCTCGGCGTCCTGGACGTAGGACTCGAGCCTCAGCGCGTTGGACAGGCACTGCTCCGTGAACCAGATGATGTTGTAGTCCTTGTCCTTCGTGCCGGTGACTTCACCGGTTTCAGACGTGGCCATGACCACTCCTTTCGGACGTGTCGATTAGGTCACACGTCTACCCGCCGCGAATAAGACCAAAAAGCCGGGGGTAGAAAGCAACACGTGAAGCTCCTCGTCGTGACGAGGCGATCGAGAGAGCCGAGCAGGTAGGCCGGGCGACCGTCGAGAATCTGGATGAGGAGGGCGTGGCGGCCAGCGGCGACACGGGCGAGAGCGATCCACTCCACGCGATTCAGGACGCGCTCGCAACCTTCCCGGCCGACCGGATCGTCCTGTTCACCCATTCCGGCCCGGAGCGCCGCTACAGGGAGGACATCGATGCCTCGGAGGTCGAAGAGAGGTTCGGGTTGCCCGTGGACCAGGCCGCCGTCGAGCAATGAGCCAGGCCACAGCTGAGCGTCCGCCGGCGCCGGTGCCGAAACGCCTGAGCTCGAGCAGCCTTCAGAAGGCGGTCGGCGATTGCCGGGCATGCGACCTTTGGGAAGGTGCCACCCAGGCCGTGATGGGCGAAGGTGCTGTAGGGGCAACCGTGATGCTCGTGGGTGAACAGCCCGGCGACCGCGAGGATCGTGAGGGCCACCCATTCGTCGGGCCCGCCGGCCGCGTGCTTGGCCGGGCGCTGGAGGAGGCGGGCATCGGGCGTGAAGACGCCTACATCACGAACGTGGTCAAGCACTTCCGCTACAAGGTCCGCGGCAAGCGACGGATTCACCAGCGTCCAGACCGCTGGCAGGTGACGGCGTGCATGCCGTGGCTGAATGCCGAGCTCGAGATGATCAAGCCCGCGGCAGTGGTGCTGCTCGGCGCCACAGCCGCGCAGGCGCTGCTCGGCTCGGGAGTCAGGATCGGCCGCGATCGCGGCAAACCGATGGATTCATCGTTGGCCGAGCTAGTCACGGTGACGGCTCACCCGTCGTCGATTCTGCGAGCCGAAGACGACGAGCAGCGCAGCCTGGCAATGAACGAGCTGATCGCCGATCTCAGCGCCGTCGCCAGCTGGCTCTCGGACCGCGGCGGCTAGCACACCGCGGAACCGCAACCTAAAGATCTCAGGCGCGCACGGCCGTCCGAGCTCCGGATGGTTTGTAGGGGCCTTGCTGCGACGGACCCCACCCAGGCGCCAGCGCAGCGGCCAACGTCGGGCGGCCCACATCTCATCCGCCCAAGCCATCAGTCGCCGCACCCGAGCGAACTCCACGTCCCGGGCGCAAGCAGTCCCCACAACTCTGGCCGCGTACGGGTACAGGTCCTGTCGGCGCCTGTCGTCGAGCACGTCGTTGTAGCGGCGAAGGAACGACGCGATCGGAGCCGAGACGGACTGCGGGTGGTCGGTGAACGACTCTCCCGCCAGCATCGACGCGAGCTCCATGACGCACGCCCCTTGCTCGGCTGACTGGTGCTTTCCCTTAGCCAACCTGATCGTCTGGTAGCTGACCTGCGGCATGACTTCTCCTTCCTGCAGACGTGTGATCCCTACGTAGTGCTGATTCCCCGCCCCCCGGTGTGGGCGACGACCTCGGTCTGACCCCGGACGCCCTGCCGCGGTTCTCATCCCGCGACGCCTCGCGGCGACGCGCCGACAGGCGCCTGCCGCCGGCCCGCCCATCCAGCAGCTTGCGCTCGAGCTTGTCGGCCAGCCGGGAGGCGAGGGCCATGATTGTGATCGCCGGATTGGCCGATCCCTGAGTGGGCATCACGCTTCCGTCGGCGATCAGCAGGTTGGGAATTCCCCACACCCGGTGGTCGGGTCCCACCACGCTGTGCTCGGGATCCGTTCCCATCCGGCAGCCTCCCACGAGGTGGGCGTACCGGTCGATCGTGAGTATGTCCTGGGCGCCCGCGGCCTCGAGAATCTCTCGCAGCGTTCGCTTGGCGAATGCGATGTTCTTGCGGTCGTTCTCGCACTGGCTGTAGTCCATCCGCGCCACGGGAATCCCGTTCTGGTCGTTCACACCGGAGGCGAGCGTGACCCGATTATCGGTCAACGAGAGCAGTTCCGACAAGGCCCCTAGCGTGTACCAATGGTTGTAGTCGCGTGCGTACTCGCGCAGCGCCTGGCCCCAGTGCCCATCGGCCATCACGTGCTCTGCCCAGCCGATCGGCAGCGGCCCCACTGTCTGGATCGAGAATCCCCGCGCGAATCCCCTCGCCGGGTCGGTCTCGTAGAACTGCTCGGAGGAGATCTCGGGCGGCGGTGCCTTGTACATCCGCACCTCCTCCGGGAACCGGCCCGCGACCTGCGGCGCGCCCTGGACCATGACGCAGCGGCCGACCTGATCGCTTGAGTTTCCCAACCCCTGCGGAAAGCGGCGGCTGGTGGAATTAAGCAGCAGGCGCGGGGTCTCGATCGAGTAGCCGGCGACCGCCACCGCATCCGCCCGCTGCAGGCGCTCGCTCCCACCGCTTATGTATCTGACGCCCGTCACCGCGCCGCTCGAGTCGTCGACCTCCACCCGCGTGACCATGCAGTCCGTGCGTATCTCGACCCCATGGGCAATCGCGTCTGGTACGTGAGTGACAAGCGGCGAGGCCTTAGCGTTCACCTTGCAACCTTGCAGACAGAAGCCTCTGTATATGCAGTGCGGGCGGTTGCCGAACGAACCGTTGGTGATCCCGACCGGTCCTACCCGCATCTCGATCCCCAGCTCGAGCGCTCCGGCCCAGGCCAGCTCGGCTCCGCCGGCCACGGGATGAGCCGTGTGCGGGTAGCGATGGGGGTCACCCCACGGCCAGTAGTCGCCGGCGACGGGAAGCTCTAGCTCCAGCAGCTCGTAGTGTCGCTTGAGCTCGCCGTAGGCGATCGGCCAGTCCTGGCCCACGCCGTCGCGCGAGCGAGTCTCGAAGTCCGAAGGGTGAAAGCGCGGGCAATATCCGGCGTAGTGGACCATCGATCCTCCGACCCCGCGGCCCGAGTTGTTCTTGCCCAGCTCGACCGGGTCCTTGCCACCAACGACTCGCTGATCGGTCCAGTACAGGTCGTGTGAGCCCGCCTCGTCTGACACCCAGTCCTCGTCCGGGTCCCAGAACGGGCCCACCTCCAGCACCACGACCTTCCAGCCCCGGCGCGCCAGCCGCTGGGCAAGCGTGGCACCACCGGCGCCGGCACCGACGATCACCAGATCCACGGGGTAGTGATCGTCGTAGCGCGCCATCCGCTCCGTTGGCACGGCGCGGCGGTGGACGTCGAGCAGAAACGCCGAATCGTTGCCCGGCGGGCGCAGCGCTCCGCGGGCGAGCGTCCGGAGCCCGTACGCGCCGCCCAGCTTCACTGAAGTCCCCGCTGCTGAACGTCCTGCACCGGATCGCGCTCGAACGCCGGAGCGCCCTCCCAGCTCTCGCGCTGCCCGATCCCGAAGCGAGCGTAGCCTCGGGGATAGGCCGGTCCTCCGAAGCCGATCTCGTTCCAAGCCCAGGGATGGGAGTAGAACGCGCTCAGCACCGCCCGCATCAGGACGCTCCACGCTCGCTTGGGGTTCAGGTCGTCCCACACCTCGCCCTGGAGCTGGCCCTTGGAGAAGGCATCGACAACCTGGCGCTGCACCTCCCACGAAGTGCTCGCGAACTCCTGCGCCCGGTGCTGGCGCGCTGCGGCGTCAAGCCCGCGTGCCACGAGCCGCCACGTCTCGCGGTCGTCGGGCATGTCGTCGTAGCGGAACCCGTCGAGCTTGCCGGCGAACAGCTTGGCGTCGACCATGTTCAGCACCGGAATCTTCGGCTCCGAGTCCTGCGCCAGCACCACATCGCAGAAGCAGCCAAGCGTCCGGGCTTCGGCGTCCGTGAAGAACCGCACGGGCGGCACGTTCTCGACGCGCTGGAGGACGGCCCGCCTGGTCGCATCGTCCCAGTGGCCGACTTCGTCGAGCACGTTGTAGTCCGGGTAGCGGCCGTGCATCTGCGGCGTGACCCCATTTCGCTGGCGCGGGAGCTCCTCGGGTGGCGCGGGCTGTCGCCCTTCGCGCAGGTTGGGCAGGTGGGCCGCGTCTCGAAGGTCCCGAGCCATCACCGCTCTCGACCGAACGCGGCCGCCGCCAGCCCCATGCCACCGACCAGCGCCAGCGAGCCCGGCGCAAGCAGCGGCGGTCCCATCACGATGTTGAACATCGGTTCCCCGAAGCCGCCCGGCTTGCGCGCGACGCCACGGACGTGCGTGATCACCCCGATCAGGCCGTCGAGGCAATACAGGGCCGATAGCGCCGGCAGCCAGGTCTTGGCAGCCCTCTCGGATCTCACTCCGGCCACCCCGGCCGCGGCCAGGCCGGGAGACAGCGCGACGGGGGTCCACATCCACTTGTCGCCAAATGAGCCTCGGAAGTGCTCAAAGTAGATCTCGAGTCCCAGCGGGAGCGCGCCGAAAGCGGTCGCCGCGGCCAGGGTGCGCTGCATCCGCCCCCGGCGGACGTTCCGCCACCAGCGGGCGACCGAGCGCTCGGACCTGCTCGGTCGACGCGCCACCCGCCTAGGCCGCATATCGCTCAGCGTCCGCCCGCTTGAGCTCCAACCCGTTCCCCGCTTGAGACAGATCTGGCCACAGTGCGCCATCCCTGGCCGCGGCCACTCCATCGAACAAGAGCTGCTCGATGCGGGTGTGGTCGTGGAAGTACTCGATGTGCACGAACCGGTCCAGCGCGAGCGCCGGGTGTAGATGAATCGCGGGCCCACAGTGGAGCGAGAGCGGCACTCCGTGAGAACGGGAAATCGAATCGACTCTCAGCAGCTCGGTGATGCCCGCGCAGCGGGTCACGTCGGCCTGCAGCACGTCTACCGCTCCGACCATGCGCTCGAAGTAGACGGCGTCATATCCGTACTCCCCGGCCGCGATCGCAACCCCGGCCGGTCCCCTGTCGCGCAGCAACCTCAGTCCTTCGAGGTCGTCGGAGGACACCGGCTCCTCGAACCAGCTGATGTCGGCCTCCGCCTGGAAGCGTTCGGCCAGGGCCCCCGCCTGCTTGCGTGAGTACGCACCGTTGGCGTCGACAAACAGCTCCACGTTGGGACCGATAGCTGCTCGGGCGCAGCGGACCCGCGCCGGATCGTCGTCCGGGTGCGATCCGACCTTCATCTTCACCCGCGGGATGCCGCGCTCCACCCAGGCGGCAAGCTGCTCCTGGAGCCTGACGGTCGAGTAGGACGTGAATCCGCCTGAGCCATAGACCGCTGCGCAATCTCGCACCATCCCCAGCAGCCTGCACAGCGGCAGCCCTAGCAGCCTTGACTTCAGATCCCAGAGGGCTGTGTCCACCGCCGCGATCGCCATCGAGGAGATCCCTGGCCGGCCCAGGTTGCGGATCGCGCCCACCATCGCCCGCCAGGCCGCCTGGGGAGCCATGGCGTCGAGGCCGCTGACGATGTCCGCTAGCTTTGACTGCACCAGCGTGGCCGTGGACGTGTCGGCGTATGTGTACCCCAGGCCGGCCTCACCGCCCCCGTGTGCCGTCACGACGACGATCGTCGTCTCGTTCCACGACAGAGTGCCGTCGGCTTCAGGCGCGTCGGTCGGCACCTGGTAGGCCGCGACCTCGAGGTGGTCGACCGGAGCTTGAACGGCGCGGCTTGATGTGGCGGCCCTCATCGGCCGGGAAGGAACTCCTGCGCCTTCTGCTTGAACGACTGCCTGATGATCCGCCCCGCGTTCTCGTCCCCCGCTACCAATGCCGAGCTCAACGCCTTGGCCTGCTCGAGCGTGATGTGCGGGGGCAGCGGCGGGACCTCGGGGTCCGGTAGTGGAAGTCGGGCAGGTTCTGAGACCCTTCGAACTTGGGGTCGCCCGACATCGCGCGCTGCTCCCAGGTGACCTGGTTCAGGTCGCGGTTGTTGAGTACGAGCACGACCAGTCGCTGGTCTGGCCACTGATCGCGGTACTTGGCGATCGTGATCAGCTCGTTGATGCCGTTCATCTGCATCGCCCCGTCGCCGACCAGCGCAAACACCGGCCGGTTGGGATGGGTGAACTTTGCGGCGATCGCGTAGGGGACACCGGGACCCATCGTCGCCAGCGTCCCCGACAAGGAGGCCATCATCCCGCTGCGGATCTTGATGTCCCGGGCGAACCAGTTCGCCGCCGATCCCGAGTCTGCGCTCAGGATCGCGCCGTCGGGGAGGCGCTTTGACAGCTCGTGGAACACCAGCTGGGGATTGAGCGGGTCGGCATCGAGGTGGGCCCGCTGCTCCATCAGGTTCCACCATTCGGCCACTTCCCCCTCTATCTTCTGCCGCCACGACCGATCGGATTTTTGGTCGAGCCGCGGCAGTAGGGCCCGCAACGTCTCGGCGCTGTCCCCCACCAGATTGACCTCCATCGGGTAGCGGATGCCGAGCATCTTGCCGTCGATATCGATCTGGACTCCTCGCGCCTGTCCTTCCTCGGGAAGGAACTCCGAGTACGGGAAGCTCGACCCGACCATCAGCAGCGTGTCGCACTCCTGCATCAGCGTCCAGCTGGGCTTCGTTCCGAGCAGTCCGATCGCCCCGGTGACGTACGGGAGGTCGTCCGCGAGAACGGCCTTGCCGAGCAGCGCCTTGGCCACGCCGGCCCCCAGGACTTCGGCGACGGCGGATACCTCATCCGCGGCCCTCAGCGCCCCCTGGCCGACGAGCATCGCAACCCGCTGGCCGGAATTGAGGACGTCTGCGGCGCGGGTCAGCTCCTCGTCGTGGGGAACGACCCGCGGCGGACGGTAGCCCGGGCCGGAGTGGACGGTGCCGTGCTTGTGCGGCGGCTGGGAGACGGCAGGCGACTCTTGGACGTCGTTGGGAATGATGATCGCGGTCACGGTCCGCTCGGCCAGTGCGATCCGGCACGCGCGATCGACCAGATGACGGACCTGAGCGGGCTCCATCGCCACCTGCACGAACTCGTTAGCCACGTCCTTGAACAGGGTCGTCAGGTCGACCTCCTGTTGATAGTTGCCACCGAGGCCGGCCCGCGCCTGCTGGCCAACGATCGCCACCACCGGCTGGTGATCGAGCTTGGCGTCATACAGCCCGTTGAGCAGATGGATCGCGCCGGGCCCCGAGGTGGCCATGCAGACCCCCAGCTCGTGCGTGAACTTCGCCTGGGCGCAGGCCATGAAGGCCGCCATCTCCTCGTGGCGGACCTGGATGAACTCCGGTCGCTTGCCGTTCGATGAGCGGGCGAACGCCCCCATCACGCCGTTGATCCCGTCGCCGGGATAGCCGTAGATCCGTCGAACGCCCCAGGTCGCAAGCCGCTCGAGGAGGAAATCGCCAACCGTTTCACTCATGTGCGTGCCGTCCTTCTGGTCGTGCGCTGCCGCCGTAGCCGGTCCCGTCCGAGTCTGGAGCTACCCCGGCGGCTTCAGCCGCTAACCCGTCGCCGCCTGGGGCCGTACCTAGTCGAACCAAACGAGCGCGTGGTCGGAGCCCGGCCCGGCGGAAGTCAAGCCTCAGGCCTCCGCCAGGAGCTCGAGCACCGCCCTCTCCACCCGGTTTCGGCTCGTGTCGTTCGCTACCTCGAGCTCGTCCAGGCGCTTGACGGGGCCGGCCACGGTATGGCCGGCCTGATAGCGATCGAATACCCGCGGGTCTATGTACGAGCGCCGTGCGACCGCCGGCGTGTTGCCAAGTAGCTCCGCCACCTGCTTGGTGGTCTCGTTGATCGCCCGCCGTCGAGCGGTCTTCGACCTGGCGTCCCGACCTCGCGCGGCGATGGTGACGGCCGCCATCACGGTGGCGTTCCAGGTGCGGAAGTCCTTGGCGCTGTACTCCTCCCCCAGCTGTTCCTTGATGAACTCGTTGATGTCGTCGGAGCGGATCGGTCGCCAATCCCCATCCGCGCGGTACGCGAACAGCTCCGGCGGGCCGGTGCGGCGGCGTTTGAGCCTGCGTACGACGGCCAGGCAGACCGGATCCTCCACGACCTGCAGCCGCCTGATCCCGCCCTTCCCGGGGTAATCGAACCCGATCGATCGTCCGTTGAGCGACACGTGCTCCTTGCGAACCGTCGCCAACCCGATCCCGCTTTCGTCACCTGCGTACTCCGGGTTACCGACCCTGAACATGCCGATGTCGATCAGACGGACCGTACAGGCGAGCACCCGCCGGTCGGTCAACTCCTCCCCCTCGAGCTCATGCACCAGCCGCCGCCGTAGCTTCGGCAGCGCCGCCCCGAAGCTCGTCATTCGTGCAAACTTCGCTCGGTCGCGATGCGCACGCCAGCGCTCGTGATACAGGTACTGCTTGCGGCCAGCGGCGTCGATACCGGTCGCCTGGAGATGT
>VAWT01000246.1 GCA_005883415.1 Actinomycetota bacterium
CGCGTCCAGTACCCGCTGACCGGCAGCGGCGCCGGGAGCGTCGGGCGCGGTGGGCAGCATGAGCGGGAACGCCCGCGCGCCCGCCTTCGAGTCAGCGTTCGGAAACGGCGCGTCGTACGCGCCGATCACCTCATCGCCCGGGTCGTGCTTGCAGGCGCCGCGGACCAGAAACCCAACGGGGAGATCCTCCGTGCGCTCCACGAAGTCCCGGAACGCCCGCCAGGCATCGGTCATCTTCTGATGCCCGGTGAAAAGCCCGGTGTCGAGCACCACCATCCGCGCCACCCGCTCGGGATGCTCGGTCGCGACCCGTAGCCCGATCGGGCCGCCCCAGTCGTGGACGACGAGGGTGGCGGCTCGCAGATCGAGACGTTCGAACAACTCGGCCACTGACTCGAAGTGCCGGTCGTAGCTGTACCAGTCGATGTCGGTCGGCTTGTCCGAGCGGCCGAAGCCGGGGAGGTCCGGTGCGATGCAGCGGTGCCCGGCGTCCACGAGCGGCGGGATCACCTTGCGCCACAAGAACGACCAGGTGGGCTCTCCGTGCACGAGCACCACCGGCGCTCCCTCTCCTACCTCGATGTGCGCCAGCCGCAGGCCGTCAAGGTCGCGGTAGGAGGGATCGAAAGGAAACTCCGGAAGTTCCGCGAGCAGCTGGTCAGGCGTCCGGACGACATCGGGCACCGGCGCAATATATTCGCCGCGCGGTCGCCCGGCCGGCCGGCGCGGTCAGCGCTCGAAGTACAAGGATTCGTCCCCGCACACGTCGGCGCCCTCGTACTTCCCGCGCGGGCGGTAGCCCCGCGTGCGATACAGCGCGATCGCCTCCGGCTGCCGGCCGCCAGTCTCGAGCACGATCGAGGCGCCCCGACTTCTCGCCTCAGCCTCCAGCACGTCCATCAGCGCGCCGCCGATCCCCCGCCGGCGGGCGACAGGCGCAACGTATAGGTGCTTGACCTCTACGCGGTTGGGGCCGAGCACACGCAACGCCAAGCATCCGACCGCCTCGCGGTCGCCCTCGCGCGCCAGCCACAGCAGATCCTTAGGCCCGTTGACGCCCTCCCAGGAGCCGTCGCCGCCGTAGCGCGCAGCCATGTCCGCCGCGTGAGCTTCCAGGAGGCGCCGGGCGTCTGGAGAGTCGGGATCCGCCAGCTCGATTCGTATGGGGGCGATTTCAGCAGCTGACGGGAGGCTGTCGAAAAACCCCCAACATAGGTGCGGTCTCGACAGCCCTAGGGCCCGTCCACGATGACGCGTCCTGCGTCAGAGGCAACCGCGATCTGAATCGTCTGCGGAGACCTGACCCACGCGATCAGATCGAGGGCTTGCAGTTGGTCGAGCATCGCTTGGAGCGCGTCGGCTTGACGGCGGCTCGCGTACCGGCGCTGGATGGCGAACGAGTAGCCAGTGGATGTGAGCGGGGCGGGCGGCAGGGGCAGGAGGTTCAGGTACTGGCGGTCGGCGACGGTGCTCACGATTCGGAGCGGCGCCGAGACTCCGGACAGGGTCCGCACCCGCGCGGCCAGCTCGATCAGCAGATCGAGGGCGGGGGGGCGCAGGCCGCGGTAGAGCGCCGCGGGCTGCCCCAGGCGCTGGGCGAGGGAACCCATGGTCGGGTCGTAGGCGAGTCCCAGCGCACCCGGGTTCGACGGCAGCGGCAACACCTGGCGCTGGGCGTAGGCCTGGCGGAGCTCCTCGGCGGTGGCGAACGATTGGGTCGCGCCCGGCGGGTGCAGCGCGTCTGCGCCCGCCGGGGAAGTGGTCTCGAGTCCCGCCATTTGAACCAGAGCGGCCGGACTGGTGCGGTAAAGGCGCATGACCGCGGCCGCCCCGAGCACCCGCCAGTAGTAAAGGCGCGAATCGTCACTGAAGGAATGGAGCAGCGCGTATGCCGCCGCATGGCGGTCCGGAGCGGAATCGAAGAACAGCTGGGAATAGGGGACGGCCCGGCCGCCGTCGTAGCGATCGAGGACCTGCTGGAGGTTGCCGATCCCCATGTGGTAGGACTCGATCGCCAGATCGGCGCGGTCGAAGCGTGCCTGTGCGAGCTTCACGTAGCTAACGGTCGCCGCCAGTGCCTTTTGGGGGTCGAAACGGTCATCGATCTTCGCCCTGCGGGCCTGAAGCCGGGCGACCGCCGATCCGTCTCCGGCCGCATACGCGGCGTCGATCCTGGCCGTCAGGGATCGCGACTGACTCAGGTCGATGTGCATGCCCAACAGCGCTTGTCCGGTTTGGGCCAAGATCTGCGTCAGCCCGGCGGCGGCGACGGGGTCGCGTCCGGCGATCGCATTTGCGTTGCCGGCACTCTCGAGGAACACGATCCCCTCCAACATGTTCGAATCCACTCCCGTCCCGGCTGTGACGGAATCGATGACGCCTCGATAGGAAGCCACGCGCGCCGCTGTGGCCACCGCGCCGCCCGGGCTCTTGGCGAACAGCACCTGATTGCTGCCCGCCACCGCTCGCCGGTCGAACGCCGCCTGGTGGCCGGGTGCGTACGCAAACGGATCGCCAGGACGAGCTGGCCGCCCGATGCCGGGCAGTGGCAACGTCGGCTGTGAGCCGCCGGTGAGCACCACCACGAGCACGACGATCAGCACGGTCGCGCCGGCCACGGCGAGCACAGCCATGACCGGCCGGTGCCTCAGGGTTTCGAGCATCCGGCCAGGCACCGTAACCCGTGTCTAAGACCCGTGTAAAACCAGGCGTTTCCCACCGGCTTGCATGGGCGCCGTCGGCTATGCTCAGGCACTCTGTGCAGCGATCGGTTCGCGCCTCCACAACGTAGGACGACGAGGCTGGACGGAGCGCGGAAGATCCCAAATCGAACTGGAGTACTGAGCATCCGCATGCGAATCTTGGTTCTTGGTGGAGACGGGTACCTGGGATGGCCGACAGCCATGCATCTGTCGAACCGCGGCCATGACGTGGCCGTCAACGACAACTTCGCGCGTCGCAGCTATGACGAGGAGATGGGTGTCGACAGCCTGGTGCCGATCGCAACGCTGGACGAGCGCGTCGCAGCCTGGACCGAGGTGTCCGGCAGGACGATCAAGAGCTACGTCGGTGATCTCTGCGACGCGGCGTTCGTCCATCAGATGGTCGGCGACTTTCGCCCCAATGCGATCGTCCACTTCGGGGAGCAGCGTGCCGCGCCGTACTCGATGATCGACCAGGCGCACGCCGTCTACACGCAGACCAACAACGTGGTCGGCAACCTCAACGTGATGTACGCCCTCGCCGACACGGACATCGACATCCACCTGGTCAAACTCGGCACCATGGGCGAATACGGCACCCCGAACATCGACATCGAGGAGGGGTGGTTCGAGGTCGTCCACAACGGCCGCAAGGACCGCGTCCTGTACCCCAAGCGCCCCGGCTCCTTCTACCACCTGTCAAAGGTGCACGACAGCCACAACATCGAGTTCGGCTGTCGGATCTGGGGGATGCGGGCCACCGACCTCAACCAGGGAGTCGTCTACGGCGCGGACACCGAGCAGACGAAGCTCGACCCCCGGCTTGCGACGCGGTTCGACTACGACGCCGTGTTTGGCACGGTCCTGAACCGTCACGTGATCCAGGCCGTGCTCGGACATCCCTTGAGCGTGTACGGCGACGGCTCGCAGACCCGCGGGCTGATCAACATCGTCGACACAGTCGAGTGCATCCGGCTCGCCTGCGAGAACCCCGCCGACAGAGGGGAATTCCGCGTGTTCAACCAGATGACCGAGTCGAAGTCGGTCCTCGAGATCGCCCAGACGATCGCTGACACGTTCCCGGGCGAGGCGACGATTGAGCATGTCGATAACCCTCGTGTCGAGGCGGAGGGGCATTACTACAACGTCAAGCACTCGCGGCTGGAGGAACTCGGGCTGAAGCCGACTCTGCTCTCCGAAGCGCTGATCGACCACCTGTTCGACGTTGTCGAGCGCCACAAGGACCGGGTCGATATCTCGGCGATCATGCCGACAGTCGACTGGCGCGCCACCGCCAGCCAGCTGCCTCGGACGGCCAGCGAGCTGACGCCCACCGCGCAGTGACCGCGCTGATGCCGACGGCGCGGTGAGCGCCGGCGCCCTGGGCGGGCAGCGGATCCTCGTCACCGGCGGCTCCGGATTCATCGGCCGTCACGTCGTTGCCGCGCTAGCAGCCGCGGGCGCGTCCGTCCGTGTAGTCGACCTACAGCCGCATCCCGATCCCGCGGTTGAGGTGGTGCAAGGCGCGATCGCCGATGAGGCGTTGCTCGAGCGGGCGTTCGCTCCGGGACTTGACTCGGTCGTACATCTGGCCGCTGTGACCTCCGTGCTGCGCTCCCTCGAGCATCCGGGGCTCACCTACCGTACGAATGTGGCTGGGACGGCCGCGCTGCTCGAGATGTCCCGAAAAACGGGAGTGAAAGCGCTGGCGTTCGCTTCCACGAATGCCGTCACGGGCGCCATGCGCGGGCCGGCGATCGTGGAGACCGCAACGCTCGAACCGCTGACGCCGTACGGCTCGACGAAGGCTGCCGCCGAAATGCTGATGTCGGCCTACACGGCGTCGTATGGCGTCCGCTGCACCAGCCTGCGGCTGACGAATGTCTATGGTCCAGGAATGCAGGCCAAGGACAGCATCGTCGCCCGGCTGATGCGCGCCATCCGCCTCGGGACGACGTTCGAGATCTACGGAGACGGCCGCCAGGTGCGCGATTATGTGCACGCAGCCGACGTAGTCCAGGCCGTCCAGCTGGCAATCAGCGACGAGCAGTGGAGCGGGCCGATGGTGATCGGCACCGGTACCTCACTATCGGTGATCGACGTGATCGAGCAGGTCCGGCGGGTGACGGGCGCCGAGCTGAGCGTCCGGCACGGTCCCGCGAAGCCGGGCGAGATGCCCGCGGTCATCGTCGATCCGGGCCGGGCCAGGGCCGCAGGATGGTCGCCTCGCCATGCGTTTGCCGAGGGCCTGCAGGGAGTCTGGGAGGAGTGGTCTCAGGCCGACGTCGAGGCGATGACAGGGCCCCTGTCGGTGCCCGGAGTCGGCCAGTGAACGTCGCGCCCCTGAACGCCCGCGAGGCCGACGCGGATGTTGCGGCGCTCGAGCCGGACGAACGGGGCGCTGCCGCCGCCTTCCTCGCCGCCCATCCCCCGGGAACCGGCGCGCCGTTGGCCGTCGTGATACCTGCCTACAACGAGGAGCCAACGGTGGGCATCGTCGTCTCCGAGATCCCTCGCGAGGCCGCCGGGCTTCAGACGGAGGTGATCGTCGTCGTCGACGGCGCCAGAGACCGAACTGCGTCACGGGCCGCCGCGGCGGGCGCGCTCGTGTGCGACGTGCCCGTTAACCGGGGCCAAGGGGCCGTGCTGCGACTCGGCTACTGGCTGGCGCGCGCACGGGGCGCCAGGTTGATCGCCACGATCGACGCCGACGGGCAGTACGAGCCGCTCGAGTTGGAGCGCGTGATTGCTCCCATCCTCGCCGAGGAGGCGGACTTCGTCTCCGGGTCTCGCCGGCTGGGCTCCGAGTTGACGACCGATCGAGTCCGCCACCTCGGGGTACTCGTGTTCGGCGCGCTGATCAGCGTGCTTGTCCGGCAGCGGGTGACCGATCCCGCCTGCGGCATACGTGCCATGCGCGCGGAGCTGACAGCGGCGGTGACGCTCGAGCAGGCGCAGTACCAAGCGTCCGAGCTGATGATCTCAGCGGCCTTGAACGGGTTTCGCCTGGCTGAGGTGCCGACCACCATGCGCGATCGCGGCACCCACGCCACGGGAACCAAGAAAGGTGGGAACCTCGGCTACGGCGTGCGGTTCGCCCGCGCGGCGTTCCACACCTGGAAGCGCGATCGTACCGCGGCGCGCACCCGGCTCCGGCCGGAGAAGATCCAGTGCTCGTAGATCGCGAAGCGGACCAGGAACAGCACGGCGAACACCGCGACGTATGAACCCGTCACCAGCGTCACCCTGATCCCGTAATGCGACGGGATGCTCTGTACCTGATGTTGGGTCCAGGCCGTCGCCTCGGTGGAGGCCAGCAGTGTCAGGGCTGACACCACGACATAGCCGCACACCTCACGGCCGAAGGCAACGCGGCCCCGGATGGCCCACGCCCAGCGGCGGTTGAGCACCCAGTTGGGGATCGCGCCAGCGACGAACGCCACCACCGAGCACGCGGTCGTGCTGACGCCCAGCATGTACAGCGCCGCGAACACGATGGCGCTCGTGGCGGCGGCGACTATGGATCCAATTGTGTAGCGCGTTATGCGAACACCAAGCGAGGAGCGTCGCAGGCGCCGAAACCGATCTAGGGACACGAGTCGAAAATGGTAACGGGTCAATGCGTCAAGTAAGCGTAAGAACACGGACTCTGGACATTGGTTTCAAGCCCGATCCGCCAAGCTGTGGGCCTGTGGCGGGCATTTGTGGCCGCAGATCACGCCTCGATTCCATGCCCACGCTGCAAAGCCTTCCGGAGGCCGGCATGCGCGGAACCCTCCGAGGCGGACGCTACGGTCTGGAGCGCGATGCGGATCTGCTCGGCCGCCGATCGTCCTGTCCTGGACGATGATCTCGTCATCTGGGGCGACAACGCGGTGGCGCTCGGTCGGCTTCCGGCGGCCGCCTTCGACCTGATCTACCTCGATCCCCCGTTCAACACGGGGCGCCCGCAGGCTCGGCGGACCCTGTCCGTCAAGGCTGACTCGGGCGGCGATCGGAACGGCTTCGGAGGGCGCCGCTATCGCTCGCGGCTTCTCCAGAGCCTCAGCTACGAAGACGGATTTGGGGACTACCTTGGATTCCTGGAGCCGCGGCTCGTCCGCGCCAGGGAGCTGCTCGCACCGCACGGCACCCTCTATTTCCATATCGACTACCGCGAGGCGCACTACTGCAAGCTGCTGCTGGACGAGATCTTCGGCCGAGACGCATTCCTGAACGAGATCATCTGGAGCTACGACTACGGCGGCAAGCCGCGGCGCCGCTGGCCGCCCAAGCAC
>VAWT01000452.1 GCA_005883415.1 Actinomycetota bacterium
TCACCTGCGCGCCTCCGCCCGCACTATCCGGATCGCCGCCGTCAGCCCCTCCTGAATGGCCGATGCCGGCGCCGGAGCCCCACTCATGACCGCGTTCTGCATCCAGCACGCACCCGCGGGTGACGCCGCGGCGGCGAGGGTGGCGGCGAGTTCCTGGACGTGGGTTGCGGCGACAGCAGCCGTCGCCGGGTCCAGTCCGGCGGCCAGCAGTGCGCCGATCACGCCGGTGAGGACGTCACCGGAGCCGGCCGTGGCGGGCCAGGATGAGCGGGCCGGGTTGGCCAGCACCCGCCCGTCGGGTGCCGCGACGATCGTGGTGTTCCCCTTGAGCAGCACCACGGCGTTGAACCGGTTCGCCGCATCCCGGGTGGCCGCAACCCGGTCCGGCCCGGGTGACTTACCGGTGAGCCGCTCGAATTCCCGATCGTGCGGGGTGAGCA
>VAWT01000299.1 GCA_005883415.1 Actinomycetota bacterium
TGAGTTCGACCCCTGCGCGACCACCGCCTCGAGGGGACAAACCGCTGCTGACCCTCGTCGTCGAGCAGAACACCTCCGCTCCGGCGCTCGCCAGGGCGGCTATTTCAGCGTTCTGCGAGACCCGAGACATCCCGGAGCGGGCGTTAGCAACGGTCAAGCTGCTGGTATCGGAGCTCGTCACCAACGCCGTGACGCACCCTGACTTGGAAGGGCCGGCCAACGTCCGCCTGCTGGCGCGCGTGGAGCCGGAGGTCATCCGAGTGGAGGTCACCGACAACGGCGGCGGCTTTGACCCTATCCCCCGTGACCCCTCGCGCACTGGCTCCGGCTTCGGGCTATTCCTGGTGGACAAGGAGTCCGTCCGCTGGGGAGTGGACAAGATCGGCGGTACCCGGGTGTGGTTCGAGGTGGCGCTGGACAAAGCCGATTGATCGGCCGGCCTGACGGGTAGATATATCCCTTCGTGCAATGACCACTCGAAGGGAGCGACAAATGGCACAAACGAGGGCAGATCGATCCACCGCTGCCAAGAAGGCTGCCGCGACCCGGCAGCGAAACCGGCAACGGACTACGTCGAAGACCGCAGGCAGGAAGGCGACCGCCACTCGCCGGGAGCACGCTGCCGAGCACGCGACTACTCAGGCCGTGCGCCAAGCCAAGCGCGCGGCGAGCAGCGCCGTCAGCGGCGCCAAGTCGGCAGCCCGGCTCGCGGGCACCGCGGCCACCGAGGCCGGTAAGGCCGCTGCGACGCGCGTCGGCGGTTCGGCCGAGCGCGCAAAGAAGTAGTCGCGGGGGGGAGCCGAGCCTCTAGCTCGGCTTCTCCTGATGGCCGCCGAACTCCTTGCGCATCGCCGAGAGGATCCGGTTCGCAAACTGGTCGAGGTCGCGGGAGGCAAAGCGCGAGTAGAGCGCGGTCGTGAGGACCGGAGCGGGCACGCCGACGTCGATCGCCGCGATCGACGTCCACCGCCCCTCGCCCGAGTCGGACACCCGCCCCGTGAACTCGTCCAGCGTCGGGGAGTTGTGGAGGGCCTGGGCCGTGAGGTCCAGAAGCCATGAGGCGACCACGCTGCCGCGCCGCCAGACCTCGGCCACCTCGGTGGTGTCGATGTCGTACTGGTAGTAGGCGGGTTCCTCAAGGGGCGCCGTCTCGGCGTCCGCCTGTCGCTGGCGCGTGCCGGCGTCGGCGTTTTCGATGACGTTCAGACCCTCTGCGTAGGCAGCCATCAGGCCGTACTCGATGCCGTTGTGGACCATCTTCACGAAGTGACCGGCGCCGTTGGAGCCGCAGTGGTAGTAGCCCTGTTCGGCGGGCGTGGGCTCCCCCGTCCGGCCCGGCGTTCGGGGCGCTGCATCAACGCCGGGCGCGATCGAAGCGAAGATGGGATTGAGCCGCTCGACGGCCTCCTGCTCGCCTCCGATCATCAGGCAGAAGCCCCGTTCAAGGCCAAACACGCCGCCGCTCGTACCGACGTCCACGTGATGGATTCCCTTCTCGCGTAAGGCTGCTGCGTGACGCAGGTCGTCGTGGTAATAGGTGTTGCCGCCGTCGATGATCGTGTCCCCCGGCTCGAGCGCGTCGGCCAGCGCGGCGATCGTCCGATCGGTGATGTCGCCCGCGGGAACCATCACCCACGCCGCCCGCGGCTTCTCGAGCTTGGCGGCGAACTCCTCGAGCGACGTGGCCCCGGCAGCGCCGTCCGACTCGACGGCCTTGACCGCATCAGCAGAGACGTCGTAGCCCACGCAACGATGCCCGTCCCGGATCAGGCGGCGAACGAGCCCGGCGCCCATCCGCCCCAGCCCGACCATCCCCAGCTGCATTGGCGAGTCGGTGGCCAAGGGGATCACCCTACCGCAGCAGGACGGCGGGCGTGTGCCGCGAGACAGGTTGTTCTGAATCTGTAAATCGGGTAGCACGGTGGTCGAGGAGGAGAGGCAACGTGGCGGACGGAGTTGACATTCGTGACCGCGACATAGGGCGCCCTTCCGTGCCCTGGCAGGAGATCGCGCGGTCGGAGGAGTTCAGACGACTGGAGTCGCTGCGGCGTCGGGCGATGCTGGTGACGCTCGGAATCTTCCTGGCGGTATTCGGCACGTTCCTGGTGATGAGCGGATATGCGCGTCCGTTCATGCACAAATCCGTCGACGGCGGGCTGACCGTGGCCTACGTGTGGGTCCTCGCGCTCACCGTCGTTGCATGGGTGCTGGTGTGGGCATATCTGCGCTTCGCCGAGCGCCTAGAGCTGAGGGCGCAAGAGTTCCTCAGGCGCGGCGGATACGAGGAGGACCGATGAGCGACTCGACGGTCTTTGCCGCCGCCGCGCCGGCTCGCGGCCTGACAATTGGCGTCTTTATCGCGGTGCTTGCGCTTGCCCTGGGCATCACCTTCTGGGCGGCCCGCCGGATCCAATCGGCCACCGACTTCTGGTCGGCCGGCCGGGGCATCACCGGGGGGCAGAACGGCATCGCCGTCGCCGGCGAGTTTCTCTCTGCGGCAGCGTTCCTGGGCGTCGTGGGCTTGATGTTCCTGTCCGGGTTCGACGGCTACCTGACCGGCATCGCGGCGCTGCTCTCATTCGTGCCCCTGCTCGTCTTGCTGGCCGAGCGGATGCGCCTCGCGGGCCGGTACACGATGGCCGACGTCCTCGGGCTGCGCCTGCCGATTGGCCGTGTGTTGGTCGCGTCGGGAATCTCGACCATGTGCATCGCGGCCTTCTACGTGGTGGCGCAGTCGGTGGCGGCGGGATCGCTGATCGAGGCGTTGGTCGGGGTGCCCTACTGGGTCGGGGTGCTGATCACGGTGGCGGCGATCCTCACCTACGTCGTCCTGGGGGGCATGGTCTCGACTACTTGGGTCCAGATCATCAAGGCGTCGCTGTTGATGATCGGGGTGGCGACGATGGCCATCTGGGTCCTGGCCAAGTTCGGCTTTGACCCCATCAGGCTGCTCAACCGAGCGGCGGCGCAGTCCGGTAAGGGCGCCGCCTATGGCGGGCCGGGCCTTGTCTTCCCCAACCGCGTGGATGAGATCTCCACGGGACTGGCCTTCATGCTGGGCACGCTCGGGCTGCCGCACATCCTCATGCGGTTCATGACCGTTCCCGACGCCCGCGCCGCGCGGAAGTCGATTGGCTGGACCGTGGGGTTGGTCGGCATCTTCTACGTGTTCGTGGCGATCATCGGTCTCGGCGGACGGGCGATCCTCGGCCCGGCCGGTGAGAAGCTGGGTGGCAAGAGCGGGAATCTGATCGCGCCCTACCTGGCTCAGCACCTGGGCGGTAGCCCGGGCCACGCGGGTGGCGACATCTTCTTCGCCGCGATCAGTGCCGTTGCCTTCACCACCATCCTGGCCGTGGTGGCCGGACTGCTGATGGCCGCCTCGGGAGCCGCGGCCCACGATGTGTACGGAACGGTCCTACGTAAGAGCAAGGCCACCGATAGCGAAGAGATCATCGCCGGCCGGGTGGCCGTGGCAGCGATCGGAGCGATCGGAGCGGTGCTCGCCATCGTCGCCGGTAAGACCTTCAACGTCCAGCTTCTGGTGGGCATGACGTTCGCGGTGGCTGCATCGGCCAATTTCCCGGTGCTGCTGCTGTCGCTTACCTGGCGCCGATTCAATTCCATGGGCGTCGTGCTCGGCATCGCCTTCGGGCTCATCTCTTCGATCGTGCTGATCATCCTCTCGCCGATGGTCTGGTCTCCGAAGACGGCGGCCCCGTTCCCGCTCGGTAACCCGGCCATCGTCTCGGTGCCGATCGGGTTCCTCGGGTGCTTGATCGGAACATGGATCGGTCGGCGCGAACGGCTTGGTCTCGGGACCTTCGACAAGGTTCGAGTCCGGAGCCCGACAGGCCTCGGCGCGGAGGGCGCTCAGCCGCGGCGGCCCACGCCGGGCCTGACGCCTCCTGCCGTGCGCGAGCCGGTCGTGACCCGATGACATCACGCCGCGGTTGATGAACACGCGCGTCGGGCTCATCGTCCCCTCCTCCAACACGGTGGCCGAGGTCGACTTCTACCGCCACCTTCCCGAGACGGCCACCCTGCATACGGCGCGGATGCACCTCGATGAGGTCACGCCGGATGAGGAGGCGGTGATGCTGGATGAGCACCTGCCGGGGGCCATCACGGACCTGGCCACGCTGCGCCCGGACGTGGTGGTGTTTGGGTGCACGAGCGCCGGGGCCTTGCGCGGCAAGGCCTCAGAACGGGAGCTGATCGCCCAGATCGGCGAGCGCACGGGCGCCCAAACGATCAGCGTGGCCGCCGCGGTCCGCAACGCGATCGCCGCGCGCCGAGCGCAGCGCGTGGGCGTGCTGACCCCGTACGTGGATGCTCTCAACGACAAGATCCAGTCGAGCCTCGAGCAGGAGGGGCTGGATGTGGTGGGCGTCCGCGGAATGGG
>VAWT01000300.1 GCA_005883415.1 Actinomycetota bacterium
CTCGGTCCGCGCCAGCCCGCCGACCTGGTCCGAGGCCTCGAGCACCACCACCGGCTTGTCCCGCTTTGCCAGCAGGTAGCCCGCCGTCAACCCGGCGGGGCCCCCGCCGATAACCACGACCGGTTTGTCTTCGGTTATGTCAGCCATTTTTCTTGTACAGGACCGCGCTGTCGGCGATGTCGAGAGCTCCCCGGTAGTAGTTCGGCGCCAGCCCGACGACCTTGAGGATGCCACCGTTCACGTCGGCCTGGAGAATCGCACCCCACTGGGCCGAGCGCCTGCGGACCAGCTCCGTCCACGGCGCCTGCCAGTTCTTGACACCCTCGGTCAAGGGGCGGACGTAGAGCAGCTGCTGGCCTGGCCTGAGGCTAGCAACGAGGGGAGAAAGCGTGGTCTGCGGATCGGCGTCCTTCAACCGTTTTTCCGCGTCGACCCAGTTCATGTAGCGGGGATCCGACACTGGCCCAATCGTGTTCCCGTACCTGAGGCCGTCCGGCAGGTAGTACCAGGCAAGCGACGTCTGCTCAGGCTGTCCTGAGATCACCAGGTCGCCCGGGTGCAGCAGCGGTGACATCTCGCCGCCGACGTCGCGCACGTCGCTCTTGTACCCGGTTGTCACCGATCCCGGGTTAAGCAGGAACACGACCGAAAGGGCGAGCCCTCCGAGCCCGATCACTCCGGCCCGCGCGCATCCAAACGCCGCGATCAACAGGATCGAAGCAACGACCGGAGCGAAATACCTGGGGACGTACGCCGGGTTTACCTGCGAGGAGAGCCACGCAGCCGCCAGCGTGACGATGGGGAGGGTGATCAGCGCCCAAAGCACGGCAGCCTCCTTAGTCCGTCGCATCCGCCGGGTGAAGAGGGGCGAGAGGCCGACGACGCAAGCCGCGAGGAGTACCACGGTGACGCGGTCGCCGCCCAGCACTTGGCGTGAGATCAGGATCGGCGTTCCCAGGCCCGGCTTCGTACTCCATGGTGCCGCCGTGTGCGCGGCCTGGTAGAGGAAGGTCGGGAGCCAGGGCAGGTAGAGGATTCCCGCCGCCACGAACGCCAACAGCGCGTCGCGCAGCAGTAGGCGCCGGTCATCGGCCACTCGATACACGGGGACCAGTGCCGCGAGCGAACCGACCACGAAGAACAGGCCCCACGTGTGCGTGTAGAGCATCAGCGTCAGACAGGCCGAGAACGCGATCACGTACACGCGTCTTCGGTTCACGAAGGCGTGGACGAAGGAGACGGTGGCGACGATCCCCAACAGCGCCATCAGCTCGTACATCCGAGTCTCCTGGGCGTAATTGGTAAGCCAGCCGTTGAAGGCGAACAGGACCGCGGCCATCAATCCCGCCCTCCGCCCGAACAGCGTCCAGCCGGCCCACATCCCGACCGCCACGGACAGGAGCCCGAATAACAGCGACAGCGAGTGAGTCGCGGACTCGCTCGTGCCGAACAAGCGGATCCACCCGTGAAGGAGGACGTAGTACAGCGGCGGGTTCCCGTCGTGGCGGAGAATCCCCGGGATCGCGCTGACGGAGTGAGATGCGATCCCGGTGGTTATCGCCTCGTCCATCCAGAACTGGCCTCCGATGAAGCGGGTGCGCAGATAGGCGGAGACCGCCAGGGCGGCCACCAGCACCAGGCTGGTGCTGGCCCATACCGGAACGTTCTCCAGCCACCTCAGCTCGGGACGCTCGCCGAGCCGGGACAGGCCGCGGGGTCTCGCAACAGTCGTCACTAGAGCGTCACCCTACCCCTGCAACGTGAATAAGCGGTGAAGGTGCTGACCTGAGCCATCAGGCGGCAATGGATGCTCTTCCAGGCTCCAAGCACAGGTAGGAGGAAAGCGCGTCGAGTGGCACGGGTCTGAAAGATCACGTTCGGCGGCGCGCCGGGGCGGGCGGCCGACGCCGGGGATGCCTCGACTCGCACCGTGTGGACTCCCAGCGTCCAAGCCAACATCGGCACCTGGAAGCCCTCGGTCACGACGCCGGGCTCTGCGAACGAGACGGACAGCGAGCTACCCCTTGACGCTGTGGCCCAGGCAGCTTTCGATCGCCTGAAGCTCGCCGTTCGAGGCTGCGTTGGGATACAGCAAGGCGGCCCCGATCACCTCAGCCCCCTGCGTATTCCCGGCGATCTGCGCCGCGGTAGCCGCACCGGGGGTCGGCAGAAACCGGATCGTCGGACCCGCGGGAGGCTGACCGATCTGGATGCCGGTCGCCCCCATCTCGACCGCCGACAACCCCCGGTCACGGATGCACTTCAGGTAATCGGGACCGCCGGTGCGCGGGTCGTCGACACGACCCCGACCCTGGGAGGGCTTGGCGGCGCTCCCGCACGCGCTGAGTGCGACCACTGCCAGCCCGCCGGCGAGCAGGGTCCTGAGGGACCACATGCGCGGCAGGGTAAAGGATCTGCTCCATTACTCTCCGGCCGTGTGATCGTTCTGGCCGCCGCCTCAGGACCGCTGCCCAAGGTGGGCATCGTCTTGGTTTCGTTCCTCGCGGCCACTGTGCTGCTCGCCCGAGATGACAGGGCCAGAGCGGTGGCGATCCTCGGCGCGCTCGTCGTCTCGCCGCCTCTGTTGCTCGCGACGATATGGCACTCGTCCAAGCTCTCGTTCGTCCACAGGCATCCCCTGGAGGCCGTCGCTCTGGCGGCCGCGGCACTGGTGGTGGTAGTCGTCCTGGCCGTGGCGATATTTCGCCGCCCGGCGCTGCTGGGCGCCCTGGCCGTGCTTGCGCTTCCATTTCGCATCTCGATCGGTACCGCCGGTGGGACCTCCAACCTCCTGATCCCTCTCTACCTGGTGGTAGGTGCGGGGTCGCTCGCCGCCGCAGTGCCAGCGCTACGAGGCCGGAGCGGCCTTGGAAGCGACTCGGAGCATGAGCCGGGATGGCTCGAGCGCTTGCTCGCGCTTTACCTCGTCCTCTACGCCGTGCAGGCGACCTACGCGCCCGCCGCAAGCTTCCAAGACGCCGTGCAGAACTTTGGCTTCTTCTACGTGCCGTTCACGCTGCTCTACAGCGTTCTGGTGCGGCTGCAGTGGACGCCCCGCCTTCTGCGCACCTGCCTGCAGATAATCGCCGTCCTGGCTGTCGTGTTCGCCGGGGTCGGCTTCATCGAGTACGCGACCAAGACCACCTTCCTGTCCTCGAAGCTTGCCCAGCAGAACCAGCTCTACGTGTACTTCGTCGTGAACTCGGTTTTCTTCGATCCCAACATCTTCGGGCGCTTCCTGGCGCTGGCGATGGTGGCGTTGGCAACGCTGCTGCTCTACGAGCGCCCGGCGCGAGAGCAGGTCGCCGTGAGCATCGTGCTGGTCGTTCTGTGGGCGGCCCTCGTGTTGAGCTTTTCACGGGCATCGATGATCGCGTTGCTGGTCGGGCTCGCCGTGCTTGCGGCCAATAAGTGGCGGCTCACCCGCGCGCTTGTCGCGGTGGCTGTGGTGGTGGTCGTCGGTGCTGCGGCGGTCGCCATTTCACCCAACACGTTTGGCCTCAATCAAGGGTTCAACGGCGTATCGGCGGGAAGGGGCAGCGTGCTCTCCGGGGGTCTGCGGCTATTCCGTGACCGGCCGCTCTGGGGGTTCGGGTCCGGCTCGTTTCAGGACGCCTACCAAGCGCACCACCTGAGCTCCGGGACGCTGACCGCGTCGCACACCACGGCGGTGACGATCGCCGCCGAGCAGGGATTGATTGGGGAGCTGGCGTACCTGGCGCTCGTGTTGGTGGCGATCGTCGGTCTGCTGCGCGGCGCGCGGGCGGATCCGGCCCGGGCCGCGGTGGCTGCCGCATTCGTGGCCCTCGTCGTGCATACCGAGCTGTACGCCGACTTCCTCGAGGACCCGTTCACCTGGGCTTTGCTCGGGATCGGTTTCTCGCTGGCGCGGGCGCCGGACCGCGTGCCCGATCCCGCGACGGCTCCGGCAGTGCGTGTGGCCGCGGTGCCGGCGTAGCTGCCGTCAGGCGGCGAGCGCGGCGACGTCCATCCCGTCGATGGCCGGCTCGGCGAGTGGGCAGGTGGCGCGCGCTGTCACGCCTCTCAGTGAGCGATCACGCTACTTCTTGTGAACCTGATCGGTCGTGACGCCCTTCGGCTTGGTGGCGATCACGAGGCGGAGCAACAGCTCGTGCAGCTGCTTGCGCTCCTGCGCACTCAGCGGCGCCAGCAGATCCTCCTGCGCACCTCGGGCCAACTGCCGCCCGCGGCTCAAGGCCTCGCGGCCCTGCTCCGTGATGTGGATGGCATGGGCGCGCCGGTCAGAGGGATGGCGGCGTCGCTCGACGAGCCCGGCGGCTTCGAGGTCGTCGACGGTTGAGACCATCGAACTGGGATCGATGCCAGTGCACTTGCCGAGTGCCTGCTGAGTCAGTGCGCCTTCGGCATCGAGCACGTTGAGAGCCCCCCACATGCGGGTCGTCAGGCCCAGCTCCTCCATTCGGCCTGCGAACTGCTTGGCCGCGACGTGGCCCATCCGGGCCAGCAGAAAGCCCGTATGCTTCACGAGCGCTTGGTGGACTCCAGGCGGACCGGGGTGAGGTGGATCTTGGGGGCGTATCGCGTTCACGCTCTATTTACACGAGTGTAGCACCGACGCTTGCATCAAGAAATAGTCGTACTTACCCGCAGCTGACCGTCCATCAGCTACCGTCCGGGCGGCGTGGCCGTCGAAGCACCCCCCGCCAGGACCTCGGTCGAGGTCGCGCCCGTACGCGGCTTTCGGGACCTGCGCGAGTTCGTCTCGCTGCCGTTTCGACTGCACGCGGGGACCCCTTGGGTCCCCCCGCTCAAGGTCGAGCGCTACCAGTTTCTGAATCGCAGGCTGAATCCGTACTTCAAGCACGCCGAGGGGGAGTACTTCCTCGCGCGCCGTGATGGTCGGACCGTGGGGAGAATCACGGCGCAGATCGACCACGCCTTCTGCGAGTACCACACGTGCCGCTGGGGAATGTTCGGGTTTCTCGAGTTCGAGGACGACCAGGAGGTCGTCGAGGCACTGCTGGACGCGGCCGCCGGTTGGCTGAAGCAGCGAGGACGAGAGCGAATGGTCGGGCCGATGGATTTCCAGATGAACGACGAGGCCGGCGTGCTGGTCGAGGGCTTCGAGCTCGAGCCGATGATCAAGCAGCCGTGGCACCCGCGCTATTACCAGCAACGGTGTGAGGCGGCGGGCCTGTCAAAGGCCATGGACCTCTTCCACTGGAAGGTGCACATCACCGACCGCGACCAGCGGATGATGCCCATCCTCCCCGAGCTGGCCGAACGCTCGCGAACCAAGCACGGGATCAGGATCCGCAAGATGTCGCGCCTTCACCTGCGGCGCGATCTCGATGAGTTCGCGAAGGTCTACAACGCCGCCTGGTCCAAGAACTGGGGCTTCGTTCCCTACGGCAAGGAGGACCTCGACGGCTACGCGATGGACCTCCAGCTGGTCTACGACCGCGATTGGTTCATGGTCGCCGACAACGACCGTGAGACGGTCGCGGTGGCGATCTCCATCCCGGACATCAACCAGGTGCTGAAGAAGATGCATGGGCGGCTGCTACCGCTCGGCTGGTGGCACTACCTGAACAGGCGCAAGGTCATCGACCGCTGCCGGATCGGCTTCCTGGGAGTGCTCCCGGAGTACCAGCACACGGGCGTCGCCGCGGCGCTGTACCTCGAGCACTTCGACATGGCGGCCAAGACGCGCGTCAACTTCGGCGAGGCAGGGTGGATCCTCGAGGTAAACCACTCGATGAACCGCGGACTCGAGGCGATGGGCGGCCGGATCGTCAAGCGGTGCCGGATATACGAGCGGCTCCTCGAGGGGACAGTTGACGACGGCGGTCGGGCGCTGTAGCTGCGAGCGCCGGTACGCTACCCCGCCTCATGTCCGTCACCGTC
>VAWT01000455.1 GCA_005883415.1 Actinomycetota bacterium
ACAGACCAGCACACCCCCGGCAACCAGGGCCCGACCTACACCGGCCAGACCCACGTCCCAGCCGGCGAGACCTTCACCCGCAACCCGCAGATCGGGCCGCAAACCCCCTTTAACCCCACGAACCCATGAGGATCCTCCCGCGAAGGCGTAAACGCAGAAAGCCGATGAGCAAGCTCGCGGCCGGCGTGACCGGGATCGTCGTCCTGGCGCTGTTCGTGTACGGGGGCTTCACCAAGTTCGCCAACCCGTTCGCCAGCCACTTCACGATCCACGCCATCGTCCCCAGCTCCAACGACTTGCGTCCCAACTCGCTGGTACGGATCGCGGGCGTGAACGTCGGCAAGGTGTCGACCATCTCGAGCATCCCCGGCTCACAGGCCGCGAACGTCACGATGACAATCGACGACAACGGCCTGCCGCTCCACTCCGACGCGACCTTCTGGATCAGGCCGCGCATCTTCCTGGAGGGCAACTTCTTCGTCGACGTCTCGCCGGGCAGCCCCACCGCCCCCACCGTCAAGACCGACCACGTGTTCCCGCTCCAGCAGACGCGCGAGCCGGTCCAGCTCGATCAGGTGCTCGGCGCGCTCCAGGCGAACACTCGCCAGAACCTTCAGATCCTGCTCAAGGAGTACGGCAACGCCGTCTACCAGGGTGGCCCGGCATTCGCTCGCTCGGTCCAGTACTGGCTGCCCGCCTACAAGTATTCCTCGATTGTGGAGCACGATCTGCTGGGACTCCAACCGCACGACTTGTCCAACGGGATCTATGAGCAGGGCAACGTCTCGGCCTCGTTCAACGCCCACCCCCAGGCCCTCCAGAGCCTGATCACGGACTTCAACACCACGGCCAGGGCGCTCGCGAGCCAGAGCGCGAACCTTCAGAGCACCATCGCCCAGCTGCCGGGCACGCTGTCCGCCGCGATCCCGGCGTTCAACGCGCTGAACGCAGCCTTCCCGCCAACTCGCGCGCTGGCACGGGCGCTGCTGCCGGGCGTGAAGAACACAGGCCACACGATCGACGTCAGCCTGCCGTTCATCAACCAGCTGAGGCTGCTGGTTCAACCCTCGGAGCTGCAGGGCCTGACCCACGACCTGGTGCCGACCATCCCCGCGCTGGCCAATTTGACGAACCAGACAATCCCGCTGATGCGAGACCAGGTACGCCCGGCCTCGAGCTGTGTAGTCCAGAACGTGATCCCGTGGTCGAACCTCCAGATCACCGACAACAACTTCAACGAGTCGAACGGATTCCCAAAGCATCCGGCGTACGTCGAGGATCTCCAGCTGCTACCGGGGCTGGCCGGCGAGAGCCGCACGTTCGACGGCAACGGCCCGATCATCCGACTGCTGTTCGGCGGTGGCACGTTTACCTACTCGTTGAACCTGGGCGGCGTTCCAACCTTCGGCTCGCTGCTACAGCCGCTGGAGGGTGTGCAGCCGGTCCCTCCGCCGAACGACCAGCGCCCACCGCTGCCAACGCGCTCAAGGCCACGGGCAGCTCGCTGAAGGTGGGTGGAGCGTGGGCCTCGCCCGCGACCCAGCAGGGCAGCAGCACCGGCTCCTCATCCGGCGCCAGTAACTCGTCGTCCGGAGGCGGGGGCTCCTCATCGGGCGCCGCCAGCTCCTCCTCGAAGACCGCGAGGACCGCCAAGTGAAGCGCGCGATCAAGAACCACCTGAGCGACTTCATCGCGATCCTCGTGCTCGTGGTGCTGGCCGTGGGGGTGACCGGCTACATCCTCACTCAGGAGGGATTCCGGCTCCCGTTCATCAGCAAACCACAGTTCACGATCAACGCACAGTTCTCCACCGCCCAGGCCGTCACGCCGGGCCAGGGTCAGACCGTGCGCGTGTCTGGTGTGCAGATCGGGACGCTGTCGGGCGTGTCGCTCAAGAACGGCTACGCGATCGTGAAGATGTCAATCGACAAGAAGTACAAGGGCGTGATCCACACGAACGCCGCGGCCTTCCTGCGGCCCAAGACCGGGCTTCAGGACATGTTCGTGGAGCTCAACCCAGGGGGCGGGCCAGCCCCGGTGGTCAAGCAGGGCTACACGATCCCGCTCGCCCAGACCGCCCCCGAGGTCAACGTCGACGAGATCCTCTCATCCGTCGACGCCGACACCCGCCAGTACCTGCAGCTGCTCGTCAACGGCGCCGGGCAGGGCCTCAACGGCCGGGGTGGGGAGCTGGCCCAGGTGCTGCAGCGGTTCGAGCCCACCCACCAGGACCTGGCCCGGCTGAACCAGGCCGTAGCAGTCCGCGGCGTCGAGCTCCAGCACCTCGTCAACTCGCTGCGACGGCTGAACGACGCGCTGATCACCAAGCAGACCCAGATCGGGCAGATGATCGTCTCGAGCTCCCAGGTGTTCAGGGCCACGGCCTCGGAGGAGGGAAACATCAGCCGGTCGATCGCCGATCTGCCGGCCACGCTCGCGCAGACAAGGACGACGCTCGGGCAGGTACAGACGTTCGCTCAACAGCTCGGCCCGACGGCCCAAAAGCTGATCCCGGCGGCCAATGCGCTTCCCGCCGCCAACAACGCGCTGGCCGCGCTGGCCAAGCCCAGCACGCCGATCATCAAGAACCAGATCCGGCCGTTCGTGATCGCCGCCCGTCCTTTCGTTCGCAACCTGGAGCCGGCGTCCGTCAACCTGGCGAAAGCCACCCCGAACCTGAACAGCACGTTCAGCGTCGTCAACCACTTCCTGAACCTGCTCGGGTACAACCCGGCAGCTCCCCAGCACGGCTACCTGTGGTGGCTCGCCTGGCTGGGGCACATCGGGCGGACCGTGTTCGCCGTCCAGGACGGCAACGGAGACTTCCGCCAGGCCTTCCTCCAAGTCAGCTGCGCCTCGATGAGCCAGATACTCAACGAGGCGGGACCTCTCGGCCCAATCGTTCTGCAGGGGCTGAACCTGGATACGGTGCTGGCGGACACCAACTTGTGCCCCGCCCAGGGCACCGCCGCCCAGTCCCAGTTCAGGAACTTCCAGGCCAACG
>VAWT01000301.1 GCA_005883415.1 Actinomycetota bacterium
TGATCACTGGCGCGACGTCGGGACTCGGGCGCGCCACAGCCCTGGGGCTTGCCGCCGCGGGCGCTGATGTCTTGCTCGTCGGGCGCGATCGAGAACGCGGCGATCGCACTCTGGCCGAGGCGCAAGCCGCCGGCAGCGGACCCCGCTCGGCTTTGCTGCTCTACGACCTCTCCTCGCAGCGCCAAGTCCGAGAGCTCGCCGATGAGCTGCACGAGCGGCTCGATCGCGTCGATGTTCTGGTCAACAACGCCGGCCTGGATGTCGGCCGCCGCGAAGTGACCGAAGACGGCCTGGAGCTGACGTTCGCGGTCAACCACCTGGCGCCCTTCCTGTTGACGGGGTTGATGTTGGACCGCCTCAAAGCCGCCGGATCGGCCCGCGTGATCGCTCTGACCTCGGGAGCGCACTACCAGGGCAAGATCGACTTCGACGACCTTCAGGGAGAGCGACGGTTCAGCGGCCAGCGGGCCTACAACCAGTCCAAGCTGGCCAACGTGCTGTTCACGCTAGAGCTCGCAAGACACCTCAGCGGCGACGAGCTCACCGCCAACTGCGTCGATCCCGGCTGGGTGAAGGGCACCAACCTCGGCCGCACCGCATCCCTCGGCCTTAAGCTGATGGCGCTCGCCATGTGGCCGGTGATGGTCACGCCAGAGAAGGGCGCGGACACAATCGTCTGGGCCGCCACCGCGCCCGAGCTATCTGGCCAGAGCGGGAAGTACTTCAAGAAACAACGAGTGCGTGATCCGTCAAAACGAGCTCGCGACGCTGAACTGGCCCGCCGGCTGTGGGACGAGAGCGAGCAGTTGACGGGATTTCGTTTCGACCCGGCCGCCTGAATCCGCCATGACGCCTCGGGCCAGACGTCCCGGCTCACCGACAAGCGGGGGCCGAGATGCCCGGAAGGTCATTATCGAATCGCGGGTGGGTATGTATCGTGTCGCTCCGTCCAGCAGCCACAACAGGAGCGGCTGCGTTTTTTCACCACACTTACGCGGAGCTAGCTTTTGTCCGTGCGATCAGATGCCGCGCCGGATCGGAGTGCCTATGAGAGGCTGCACGCCGCGCACGTGCACGCCATCCAGGCAGGACTGGAGGATCACGTCGCGCGTGTCGACTGGTCGCGAGAGGAGATAGAGCGGTTTCGTACGGAGCGGCTGCGTGCGCTGCTCACCTACGCGCGCGAACGATCGCCGTTCCATGCGGCGCGGATGCGCGCTTTCGATCCGAATTCCGCGACGGTCGAGGATCTGGCCCGGCTGCCGCCGATGTCCAAGGAGGAGGCTCAGCAGGAGTGGGACGCGATCGTCACGGTCCCTGGCCTGAAGCGGGTCGGCGCCGAGCGGATCCTGGCCGAGCAGCGGTGGTTCTCATACAGTGCTCTGGGACATCAGTTCTTCAGTTCCGGGGGCTCGAGCGGAGTACGGGGCGTGTACGTCTGGGACTGGGACCTGCTGGTGACGCTGGCTTGTCTGGCATGGCGGATGCAGCTACGGGAAGAGCGACGGTCGACCGCCAGCCCCAAGCACTCCCGGCTCGTCGTGCTGGCGGCTGGCGAGCCACCGCACGCGAGCACGCCGCTGTTCGATGTCCCCACGCATGAAGGGATGCAGACGGTCGTCATTGCCGCGGGCCAGCCGTTCGATCAGATCCGGTCCGCTGTAGCTGACGCCCGCCCCACGCATCTGGTCGGATACGCCTCGGTCGTCGCTCGGCTGGCACGCGCCAGCCTGGCGGAAGAGCTCCACATTGAGCCGCTCCGTGTCAGCACGAACTCCGAACCGCTGAGCGAGGAGGATCGGGCAGCGATTAGTGGCGCATGGAGTGCTCCCATCCACAACCTGTGGGGCTCCACGGAGATCGGCGTGCAGGCGGTGGGGTGCAGTCGAGGTGATGGCCTGCATGTTTGCGAGGACGAGGTGGTGCTCGAGCGCGTCGACGAGGAGGGCAATCCGGTTCCGCCGGATGAACCGGCCGTCCGGACGCTGGCCACCGGCCTCGCAAATCGAACCTTCCCCTTTATCCGCTATGAACTCGGAGACGAGGTGACGATGCTTTCGGGTGAATGCCGATGTGGCAGTTCGCTGGTCCGCATCGCGGAAGTAGCGGGCCGCCGAGACGATGACTTTCGCTACGAGGGGATCGGAGTGGTGCCGGCCAGCGTTTTTCGCCACGCCCTGGGGACCGACACCGAGATCTCGGAGTACCAGGTTCGTCAAACACCCGACGGCGCCGACGTGCTTTTAGTCGGATCGCCCGATGTGGGAGCAGTGAGGAATGCACTGCTCGAATCGCTGGCCCAGCATGGGCTGAGCGATCCGGCGATACGCGTCAGCGTCGTCGCGCGGATCGAGCGTCACGCGGCCACGGGCAAGCTCAAGCGGTTTGTCGCCCTTCTGGGCTGATGGGTCGCCGCCGATCGGTAGCGCCAATTGACGGCTCTCCGCGCCGTGGCTACTCTGCCAAGCATGCGACTGGACGATCGCGAGTAGCCTGCGGGGGCGGGGGCTTTAGATGCACACCAGGTGGGATGTGAACACAGCTGCCCGAGTTCTCGAGATCGGGGACGATGGGTTGACCGTTCGGATCGCTGAGCGATGACGGCGTCAGCCGTACGAGCACCAGAATCCAGATCTGCGCCGCGACGGCTCCTGAACCGATTCCGCGGCACGATCAGCGTCACGCTGATCGTCCTGGCGTCGATTGCGGCCCTGGTCGGCGGCGTCGTCCTGTACGCGCGCGAGGAGATCGTGAGCACCCCGGCCTTCGTCGACCGTGCTACGGATGCGCTCCAAGAGCCTTTTGTGCAGGGCGTCGTCGGTCGCGAGATCACGGTCCAGCTCCTGGAACCTGCCCTTCCGGATGCCGTGGCCGCGCGGCCCGTGATCCAGTCCGCTGTGAAGCTGGCCATCGGATCGCCCCAGTTCCAACCGTTCTTCCGCCTGGCCGTGACGCACGGTCATCGCCTGCTGTTCGGGCGCGGGGGCAACGCGGTTTTGGATATCGCAGACGTTGGCTCGGTCATCAGCTCCGCGTTGCGCACGCTGGCCCCGAAGATCGCCGCACAAATCCCCAAGGCCACCGACGCGGTCCTGCTCAGCTTGCGGCGGCGCGGGTTCGCGGATACGACCCTGCGTGTCGCCGACCACCTCCGCGTATTGGGGTTCGTGCTGCCCTTCGTAGCGCTTGCTCTGTTCGCCTCGGCCATCGCGGTGGCTCGCGAGCGGCGCCGAGCAATCACCCGCAGCGCGGTCGGGCTGGGCGTGACCGCCGTCGTGTTCGCGATCGCGTTCGAGCTGCTGCGCCGGTACGCCGTTGCTCACGTCTACGGCAGCGGGGAGTTGAAAAACAGCGATGTGCGTGGTGCTGTGGACGAGCTGTGGGGCGCGTTTTTCGACGACCTCATGACATGGGTGCTGGTGTTCGCCGTCGGTGCCTGGCTACTGGCGGCGGCGTCCAGCTCGCTGCTGGCGCCGTACTCGGCGAGCACGCTGATCCGGCGGTCTCGGTC
>VAWT01000302.1 GCA_005883415.1 Actinomycetota bacterium
GTCAGCATGGCGCGCGACCGTTGAGGTACCCTGCGGCTCAATGCTCCTGGCTGCCGACGCCGCAACTGACCAGACGCTCGCGCTGCTCGTGACATTCGTCGGCATCGGGATCCTGGTCAACGTGCTCGTGGTCTACATCATCGCCGAGGTACTGGCTGAGCGCAGGCAGAACCAGGAACGCCGCGAGCGCGGCTTTTGACGCGGCGGGAGACCAGCTTTCGAAGCGCCGCAGCTCCTCAGGCGGCGCTCCCCGGCGCTCGTTGAATTGACGCGGTGAAGGAACGGGGCAGTCGGGCGTCGAAACAGACGGCTGCCGATGAAGCCATCCGCGACCACGACGCCATCGCGCAAGCCGAGGGACGCAGCCACCGCTAACGGCTCGTGCACTTCGGCCGGTAGCGCGAAGGCAGCGCAAGGAACGATCCCGGATCAGGGCGGTACTTCCGCCCAGGCTCTATCCGCCTATATCCGCTCGCGCTTCGACGAGTTTTCGCGCTCGCAGAAGGATGTTGCCCAATACATCGTCGACCACCTCGACGAAGCTGCGTTCCAAACGGCCGAGGAGCTGGCGCGCCGCGCCTGCACCTCCTCGAGCACAGTGGTTCGGTTCTCGCAGGCGCTCGGCTTCGAGGGCTTCCCCGAGCTCCAGCAGGCGGCACGGGACGAGTATCGCCGTCGACTGCCCCAGGCCGGCGCGGCAGTCGCCGCGGCGCCGCTGTTCTCGCTTGACCACACCGAGTTCGAGGCGGCGCTGGCCGCCGATCACGTAAACGTGGAGGAGACGGCGCGCAAGCTGGCACGCTCGTCGGTGGAGGCGGCCATCGACGCGATCGCGTCTGCCGAAAAGGTGCTGATCGCCGGCACGGACCAGATGGCTTTCTTCGCCAGCTACCTGCGACACCTGCTTATGCTTCTCGACCTGCGGGCCGAGATCGTCGCCAGCCCCTCGCAGGAGGCGCTAGGTCGGCTGAGCCGTATCGACGCCGAGACGCTCGTCATCGGCCTGTCGGCGGGGCGGCCGCACCCCCTCATCACGCGGACCATGAAGCTCGCCCGACATCGGAAGGCGCCGACGCTGGCCATCACAGATGCGACCCTGTCGGAAGTCGCGCGGCTAGCGCGCATCCGCCTTTACTACTCATCCAACACGCCTGCGTTCGTGCGCTCCCACGCCGCTCTGCTGTCGCTGATCCAGGCCCTCGCCTACGGCATCTACGCCCGCGACTCGCAGCAGTACGACGTTCGCATCAAGGCCTTCCGCTTGAAGTAGGCGCTGGGCTACCGGCGCGCCACCAGCAGCGCCTGCGTCGCCTGCCCGACCTGCCCCTGTTCGTCGAACACCCGGCTCTCGGCGATCCCGACGCCGCCGGGGGAGATCCTCGTCTGCGCTTGCAGGCAGATCCAGTCCCCGGCCGGCCGGCGCTCGATGTAGAGCGTGAGGTCGGGGTTGATGAAGAGGTGATCGTCCCATGGGACGACCGAGCTGATGCCATTTCCGAAGTCGGCGGCGGCGGCCAGGCTCTGAAGTGGCGACGCTGACTCGCCCGCCACGAGCGGCACCTGCAACCGAAACCAGCCGGTGGACGGACCAAGCGCCGAGAACTCCCCAGCGACAAATCGGATCTCCATCGTCGCGAAGATCGAGGCTTCGAGCAGTTGGACGCGGCGCCCGGACCGCAGCACCGAGGACCGCACGTCCAGCTCTCCGAGCGGGACGGATCTCAGGAACTCGTACGTCACCCGCGCGAGCACAAGCTCGTCGGATGTCCTCAGCCGCTCGAACGCGCGCATCAGGAGCGCCGCGGGGGCCCCGCCGTGCTGGGCCGCCGGGTCCCAGGGGCCACGTGCGAGCTCGGTCGCGAGAAATGTCGTGTCGCCGACTGGCAGGAACACGGCCTCCGCGGACATGGCGCCACAAGCTACCCGGTCACTAAACTCGGTCCCGATGAGTGACGGGCTTAGGCAGCCTCGCGACGAGGCGACATTCACGGTCAAAGCCGGGCTGGCAGAGATGCTCAAGGGGGGCGTGATCATGGACGTCGTCACGCCCGAGCAGGCAAAGGTTGCTGAGGACGCCGGCGCCGCAGCCGTCATGGCGCTGGAGCGCGTTCCTGCTGATATCCGGCGCGACGGCGGGGTTGCCCGAATGTCCGATCCGGCAATGATTCGCGGCATTCAGGAGGCGGTCACGATTCCGGTGATGGCCAAGGCGCGGATCGGCCACTTTGCCGAGGCCCAGGTGCTCGAAGCGCTCGAGGTCGACTACGTCGACGAGTCCGAAGTCCTCACCCCGGCAGACGAGACCAATCACGTCGACAAGTGGCAGTTCAAGGTCCCGTTCGTGTGCGGCGCCACCAACCTCGGGGAGGCGCTTCGGCGAATTGGAGAGGGCGCGGCAATGATCCGCTCCAAGGGCGAAGCCGGCACCGGCGACATCGTCGAAGCGGTTCGCCATCTCCGCCTGATCCGAAATGAAATACGCCGTCTGAGCACTCTCGACGACGGCGAGCTGGCCACGGCGGCGAAGGAGCTCGCGGCGCCTCTAAACCTTGTGCGGCAGGTGGCGCAAGATCACCGGCTGCCCGTGGTGGTGTTCTGCGCCGGAGGCATCGCGACGCCGGCCGACGCGGCCCTCGTCATGCAGCTCGGAGCCGAAGGCGTGTTCGTGGGTTCTGGCGTCTTCAAGTCCGAAGATCCTGAGCGGCGCGCACGGGCGATTGTCGAGGCGACCACGCACTTCAACGATCCCGCTCGGGTCGCAGCGGCGTCGACCGGACTTGGTCAGCCGATGATGAGCCTCGAGAGCTCAAAGCTTGAAGACGAGCAGCTCCTGGCTCCACGCGGCTGGTAGCGGCCCCAGCGGTGACCAGGACAGTCGGCATCCTGGCGCTCCAGGGCGGCTTCGAAGCGCACACCAAGATCCTCCGCGCGCTCGGCGCGGAGCCCCGAGAGGTGCGTGTGCCAGCCGATATAGAAGGGCTCGACGCGCTGATCATCCCAGGCGGCGAGTCGACCGTGATGACGCTGGGGATCGACCGAGAGGGGCTGGGGGAGCCGTTGCGCGCGCTGGCCGGATCCGGGGTCCCGGTGCTCGGCACTTGTGCGGGGATGATCATGCTCGACCGCGACCATCTGGGCGTGTTGGACATTCGCACCTCCCGCAACGCGTTCGGTCGCCAGCTGCGCTCGTTCGAGGCGGAGATCGAGCTGGCCGGCGTGCAGGGCGGGCCGGTGCACGCCGTGTTCATCCGCGCGCCATGGGTGGCCGAGCACGGGGACGGCGTCGAGGTGCTCGCTATGGTGGACGGCCACCCGGTGGCCGTCAGGCAGGGAAGGCTGCTCGCTGTCGCATTTCACCCCGAGCTCGCCGGCGAGACCCGCTTGCACCAGCTCCTGCTCGGCATGAATGGGGCGGGGCGCCCGACCGGCGTCGACGGCAGCTAGCCCAGCACCGATTCCCGGCGCTCCGGTGCGCTCTCCGCGTGGGCGCGAAACTGCTCTTCGAACGCGGCCCAGTCGAACTCGGGCAGCCCGTCCGGCGACGGCGGTGGTTGCTCGTCGGAAGGCTCGCCACCGCCTCGCGGCGGGTCGTCACCACTGTCAGTGCCTCGGGAGAGCCACAGCGCAAGGGCACATATTCCGATGCCGGCGGCGTATAGAAGCGCAGCCACGGTGGTGTGGTGGCTGACGGTCGCCAGGCCGCCCACCACGTACAGAGCCAGCGCCGACAACACCAGCCGGCGTAGATCCGAATTGGGCACCGATCGCCGTGGAGCGGTTCCGCACGCACCGGCGAAGATCGTCGCGCCGAGCGCGATGGCGAGCACAAGCTTCCAAACGTCGGACAGAGGAAGAATCATCGCCTTCCCCGATGATCGACCCCCGCGCGGCAGAAATCAAGGGTTTCAGGATTCATACAACGAGCCCGTGCCGCATGGTGTTCTCGGTCACGGCCTGCGGCTCGACGAACTGAAGCAGGTAGTCGGGGCCTCCCGCCTTGCTGCCAGTGCCGGACAGCCGGTTGCCGCCGAACGGTTGGCGGCCTACCTTGGCACCCGTGATGCCTCGGTTGACGTATAGGTTGCCGACTGGGGTGCGCGAGCGCACGTAGCGGACGGTGCTCGGGTCGCGGGCAAAGAGCCCGCCGGTGAGCGCGTAGGGGAGGCCATCGACGACGTCGCAGCCGTGCTCCATGTCGCGGATGGGCTCGACCGTCAGCAATGGACCGAAGACCTCCTCGTTGAGGACCGGGGAGGATGGATCAAGCTCGGTGGCGACGGTGGGAGGGCAGAACCAGCCGCGTCCCGGCACCGGCTCGCGCGAGGCGAGGACCCGGCCCGATTCGGCCAGCCGGCGATACCGATCCACGCGCTCCTGCGCCGCGTGTTCGATCACGGGAGGGACCTCGGTGCCTAGGTCCTCGGCCTGACCGACCACCAGAACTCGCACTGCGCCTGCGATGCGCTCTGAGAGCTGCTCGAAGATCGCCTCGTGCACCAGCACGCGCGAGGCCGCCGAGCATTTCTGACCCGCGTAGGCAAAGGCCGAGGACACGATGGCCGGCACCGCCTCGTCGAGATCAGCATCCGAATCGACCAGCACGCAGTTCTTGCCGCCCAGCTCCGCGACCACCCGCTTGAAGTGCCGTTGGCCGGCGAATGGCTCCGCCGCGGCTTTCACGATTTCAAGCCCGACTGCGAGCGAGCCCGTGAACGCGATCGTGTGCACCCCCGGGTGTGCCACGAGCGCTGCTCCCACGTCGCCTTGGCCCGGAAGAAGCGCGATTGCTCCCGGCTCCACGCCTCCAGCGAGCAGCGCCTGCACCAGACGAAGAGCGCAGCCAGGAGATTGCTCGGCGGGCTTGAGTACGACCGAGTTTCCGGCTGCGAGGGCCGCGGCTGTCATCCCGCAGGGTATGGCGAGCGGGAAGTTCCATGGAGAGATGACCCCCGTCACCCCTCGTGGCACGTACTGAAAATCGTTGCGCTCGCCCTGCACCTGGATCAGCTGGCGGCCTGCGGCCAGCTCGATCGCGCTGCGCGCGTAGTAGTTGAGGAAATCGATTGCCTCGCACACGTCGGCGTCTGCCTCCACCCAAGGCTTGGCGCACTCCCGGACCTCGAGCGCCGCGAGCTCGAACCGGCGATCGCGCATCCAGTCCGCCGCGCGAATCAGCGCCTGTGCCCGCTCACTAGGGCCGGCGGCCCTCCAGGCGCGAAACCCCTCGCCGGCGGTCGAGACAGCCGCGGCGACGTCAGCGGCCGTGGCAGACGGTCCCCGGGCGACGGGGCGCTCGGGCTCACCCGGGTCGGTCGAGACCAGCTGCGCGCCCGCCTCGCCGCGTCCGTCCTGTCCGACGATTACGGCGAGCCTCAGCGGCAGCTGGCGGTCGACCGCTCGAAGCGCATCCTCGAGCTGGGCACGGACCGCGGGCCGGCGCAGCTCGAGCACCGGCTCGTTCGCGAACGGCGCGAGTGTCGGCACGTCAACGACCGTACCAACGGCCATCGCGTGGCTGGACGCCCGAGGGCCGGCTGGAGCAGCGGGGGCCTAGCGCCCTAGACGCCCCGCCGGCCGACCACGTGCACCATGGTCCGCATCAGGATCTTGATGTCGTTCCACAGCGACCAGTTGGCCGCGTACAAATAATCGGCCTTGACCATCTCGGCCAGCGGCGGACGCGTAGGACCGAGAACCTGCCAGGGACCCGTCATTCCCGGATTCAGGCGCAGGCGAGCGCGGTGACGTCCCTCGATCAGCACGTCCTCGTCGGCCACTAGCGGCCTCGGTCCCACGAGGCTCATCTCGCCTCTCAGCACGTTGATCAGCTGAGGAAGTTCGTCAAGTGACATGCGCCTTAGAAAGCGCCCGACTCGCGTCGCCCGCGGATCCTCGCTGAGCTTGAAGAGACCAGCTGACCCGTTCTGCGTGCGGAGCGCGGCTCGTTGGGCGTCGGCTCCATCGAACATGCTGCGGAACTTGATCATCCCGAAATCTCGTCCGTCGCGCCCAAAGCGCGCCTGCCGGAAGAACACGGGTCCCTCCGAATCCAGCTTGATCGCCAACGCGATTAACAACCAA
>VAWT01000303.1 GCA_005883415.1 Actinomycetota bacterium
CCACGATCCTTCGCACCCAGAGCGACGAGCGGCTGGCCGAGCTCGCCAGGCAGGGCTCGGCCGATGCCTTTGAGGCAATCGTGCACCGCTACCGGCGATCGCTGCTCACTCACTGTGCTCACGTCCTGGGCGAGGCAGACGCTGAGGAAGCAGTCCAGGACGCGCTGGTCAATGCACACGCCGCTCTCGAGGGTGGCTCCGAGGTGCGATCTCTGCGCGCTTGGCTTCACGCCGTGGCCCACAACGCCGCGGTGGGCATGCTCCGCCGCAGGGCGGCTCGGCCCGAATGGCCGCAGGAGCGGTGCACTGGTCGACTGCATTACCCGCCTCCGGAACGCGCCCGAGCCGAGCTTCGAGAGGTCGTAGAAGCCGTCCAATCCCTGCCCCCCCGCCAGCGCGACGCGATCGTCATGCGGGAGCTCGAGGGACGCAGCTACGAGGACATCGCGGGGAGGCTCGGAGCGAGCGACGGGGCCGTAAGGCAGCTCCTGAATCGGGCCCGCCGGTCCTTGCGGGAGACCATAGGTGCGCTCATCCCAGCGGAGCCGCTGCTCAGGTGGGTGCTGGCTTCGGACAACGGCTCCGGGGCATGGAGGGCGCTCGCGCTTGGCGGCGGATCGGCCGTGGCAGCCAAGCTGACCGGAGCGGCTGTCCTCTCAGCGGTCTCCGTCGTCACATGGCTGTCGTCGCCCCACGGGGCCGCCGGTAGCGGACACGGCAGCTCGGCCATCGACCGTGGCGGCGTCCCGGCCGCCGAGCTCGCGACGGCGCCAAGTTCGGGGACCAGACCGCTCACCGGCATCCTCGCGTCCCGTTCGTACGGTGCCGGACACACCGCTGCGCGCGCAGCAACCTCCGGATTCCAAGCACTCGCCGCTCGTCCGTTCCGATCGGCCGGAGCCGGCCAAACGTCCGCCACCGGGCGAGACACGCTCGCAGGCCAGCCCGAAGGTGCGGGCCACGTGAGCTACACCGATGTCAGCAGGGCAACCGCCGGGTCTCAGATCGGGCAACCCCAGAGCCGATCCCCAGTGCCATCGACGGGAGGTAGCGGGCCGGCATCAGGACCTGCGAGCCAGTCGGGAAGTCGCCAAGCCGGGGTCTACAACGGCGCCACGGGCTACCCGGGCCAGCAGCCCACGGTCCGTTAGCGTGCGCGCGGACCGCCCCCCGGCGGCGGCGTGTTGCCCGGCCCGATGCGGCTCCCCGGCTTGGGGGCGGTGGGGAGCGTATCCCCGGTGATGTCGCCCACCAGGATCCCGTCGCGGATCTGAGACATCAGGTCGCCGACGCCGCTGGGGGAGTGGGGCAACAGGATCGTGTTGGTGTTCGAGCCCTCGCCGAGCGCGCGAATCATGTCCGTGTACTGCGTGAGCGCGACCAGAGCCATCGCCTCGCGAGGGTCGAACGCCGCGACCTGGTTGCGCTGCGCGGCGTTGATGTTGTTCATCGCGTCCTTGACCCTCTGGTCTGGCTCGATGTTCGTCACCAGCGCCTTGACGATCTCGTAGCCGTACTCGGCCATCTGCTTGTGCAACGTGTCCTGGATGTGCATGGCGATCGTGTCCGCATCCGCGTAGGCCTCGTCGAGGTCCATGCTCGGGATGTGGGAGCGCACCACGTCGAAGGCATAGGACTTCATCTGGACCTCGGGGTCGTCGAGCTTGTAGTACGCGTCCTGGACCTGCTGCACTTCGGCCCCGACCTTGTACTGGACCGCCAGCTGGACATGGACGAAAACGTTGTCCTTGGTCTTGGTCTCGATGTCCGCGTTGAGCTGCTCGACCTGGAGGCTCATCTTGCCCGCCACCCGCTCGACGAACGGCGTCTTGCGCTGGAGTCCAGGTCCGCCGACGCGTACGAACTTGCCGAACCGCTCGACGATCGCACGTTCCTGCTGCTCGACGGTGAAAAAGAAGAGAGGCAAGCTGACCCCGCGTAGAAGTCTACTCGAGCGGGAGTACCTTGATGACATGGACCTCGCCGAGCTAGTGGACCGTCGGGCGGACGAGCAGCTGCTGAGCGAGCGTGATCTGCCACTCGCGATTGGAAGGCCGGAGGCGATGCCGCCGCCCAGCAGAACCCGTGGTCGGATCGTCGCGGCCGGTGCGACCTTGACAGGGCTGACGCTGCTGATCGGGATCGCGCTGATCGGAGTCGGCATCGCCGAAGCGGTGTCGAACGCGGCCGTACTCGCGATCGCAGTGCTCGTAGCCGGCGTGGCCTTCATCGGGACCCATTGGGGTTGGGTGCATGTCGCAGAGGTGACGGGCCAGGCGATCGAGCGCCGGCAAAACAGTCACGTGCTCGGTCGTCGGCATCGATGGCTCGAACAGATCAAGCCCTACACCCGCTATGACGTCACGACCGCGGTCGATGAAGACGGCTCGATTCGGATCGTGCGGGCCCGCTACGAGCCCGTCGCCTCGGGCGAGCGGGGCTTCACATTCGATCGTCAGGTGGAGCTGGAGGAGACCCACTCGCCCGATGAGCCGGGCGCGGCGGTGGCCGAGCGAGCCGAGCTCCTGCGACGGGAGGCGGCTGCCGACACCGATCGGGAGCGGCAGCGCTATGAGGTCGCGGCCGACGCGTACGAGACGGCGCTGCTGAACGCGGACGACGAGCAAGAGCGGCGGGCGGCCAGGCGGGCGGCGTCGGAGGCACTCTCACAGCAGATCAACGCCAATCTCCGAGACCCTCCGCTGACCGAATAGCCAACGCCCGGGAAGGATCTGCCGGCCGCCGCCGTCTTTGCGTTACAGATGGCACACCTGCTCGCCAGGGAAGAGACTCGCTCGCCTCGCCCGGCCGCACAGCTTGCGGCGGGCTGATCGGTGGCAACGGCCACCGGTTATGCTCGCCCCGCCACGCTCCAAATGTCGCACACGCTCGACCCCGAGCATCTGGGAGATCACCTAGACCGCTTGTACCGCGCGGCCTGGGGACTGTGCGGATCGCGGGAGGATGCAGAGGACATAGTCCAGGAGACGTACGCCCGCGTGCTGCGCAAGCCGCGGTTGCTGCGCTCGCAAGACGATCTCGGCTACCTGCTGAGGGTGTTGCGCAACACGTACTTCTCGAGCCAGCGAGCGGCGCAGCGGCGGCTGCGGCCCGACCCCTTGCCCGACGAGATGGACCTGGTCGAGGATCGCTCGGCGGTCCGTCCGCACGAGGCGCTCGAGGCCAAGGAGCTCTACGCGCTGATCTCCGAGCTGCCTGAGCCGTTCAGAGATGCGCTGGTGGCCATCGACCTGCTGGGACTGTCATATCGCGAGGCGGCGCGGGCCCTTAGGGTCCGCGAGGCGACGGTCACAACCCGTCTGCACAGGGGGCGATTGCGGCTGGCGCGCGCGATGGATGACGGGAAGGACACGGGGTCAACGGGGGTCATCACGGATAGAGAGAAATGATCGTTAGCTTGCGTCACAAACAGCCGACCGAGCGCGAGCTGGCGGCACTTGCGGACGGGTCGCTGCCGGTACGGCGCCGGGCCCGGTTGGAGCGGGCGGTGGCCTCCTCGCCGCAGCTGCGGGCCGAGCTGGCGGCAGAGCGCCGAGTGCTCAAGGCGATCCGTGGGGCCACCGGCGAGCGGGCGCCGACGGCGTTGCGCGCGCGCCTCGAGCTGGCGCGCGATCCTGATCCCAGGTGGCGCCTACCTCGATTCATGACGGCGACCGCGGCCACGGCCGCCGTTGCCGTCGCCGCCTTCGCTGCCGCCGTCGTGGTCACGATCGGGGGCGGCGCTGCCGCACCGACCGTGGCGACCGCCGCGAGCCTCGCTACCCGCGCGCCTGTGTCGGTCGCCGGTGCTGCCCCCAACGACCACGGGGTGGTGCCCGGGGTGAGGGCCGCCGGTATCTCGTTCCCCGACTGGGGACTGAGCTTCGGCTTCGAGGCCGTCGGCGTTCGTCGCGACCATCTCGGCGACCGGCTCGCCACTACCGTGTTCTACGCCCGTGGCGATCAGCAGATCGCGTACACGATCATGTCCGGCCCGCCGCTGTCCGCAGGCGCCGCGTTGCACGAGAGCGTGTGGGGCGGCGTCCGTATAGGCAGCTTCCTGAGCCAGGGGCGCGTCGTCGTCACGTGGCTACGGAACGGGCACACATGCGTGCTCTCAGGCTCCGGCGCTCCCGCGGCTTTGCTGGCGCGGCTGGCCGCCTACAAGGGCGCGGATCCGTCCGGCGACGAGGAGCCTTCGGCCGCCTCGTGGACCACTTGAGTCCCGGCCGCTGGCGCCGCCTGAGGCGCTAGCTCATCTCTCCCCGCGCCACGGCGAGGCAGGCTTCGCAGCGCGGCCACGGAGGATTCCAGGGGTAGCCGCTGACGTCCTTGCCACAAAGGGCGGTGTCGGGGTCGTCGTCGGTGACGAGGTGGCAGAGCTCCTCGAAGCCATCGTCACCGATCCGCGGCAGGTTCGCACACCGCGGGTCGACGTTGGGAGTCCGCACGGGCGCCGGCACGGCCCGAACATTAAAGCTCTACGCCACCACGCTGCCCGGCTCATAGCCGGGCTCGGGAAAGCGCTCGGCGGTCCGTCGGGCAGTCTGGTCGGCCCAGCGGCTTGTCGTCAGCAGGCCAAGGACCATGATCGCGGCGCCCAGCCCGACGATGATCCACCAGGCGGAATGGGTCGCGGTCGCGAAGCTGGGCCCGATTACGCCCGCGACACCTCCGCCCGCGATGGCGCCGATCACGGCGACGCCGAGCGTCATCCCCACCTGTCGGCTGGTGGAGGCGACCGCCGACGCCACCCCTGCCTGTGAGGGCGGCATGCCCGACACGGCGGTGTTGGTGATCGGCGGATTGACGAGACCTGACCCGATCCCGGCCAGGAAGTAGGCCCCGAGCAGGTAACCGGTGGGGGTGGTCGGCGAAAGACGGGTGAGCATCACGCCCGAAATAACCAATGCCCCGGCGGCGCACACGAGCGACGGACGCGGTCCGACGCGGCCCACCAGGACCCCCGACAGGGGCGCGAACACGAGCAGCATGCCGGCCATAGGCAGCAGGTAGAGGCCGGCGTGCAACGGCGAGAGACCCCGCACGTCCTGGAGGTAGAGGGTGTTCAAGAATAAGAAGCCCCCGAGCGTCGCGAACGCCAGAACGGCGATCGCGCTCGCCCCCGAGAACGGGGCGCTGCGAAAAAACCGCATCTCGATCAGCGGCTCGTCGCGGCGGAGCTCGTACAGCACCAGCGCCACGAAGGACGCCACCGAGGCGGCGAACAAGGCGAGAATCGGCGCCGACGTCCAGCCGCTCTTGGGCCCCTCGATGATGGCCGAGGTGAGCGTGGCCAGCGCGGCGATCACCAGCACCTGACCGATTGCGTCCAGGCGGCGGGGGCGCGCAGCACGAGACTCGGGCACGTACACCGCGGTCAGCAGCAGCGCAAGCACTCCGATCGGCACGTTCACGAAGAACACCGCCCGCCAGCTCGAGGCGTCGACGAGTGCCCCGCCCACGACCGGCCCCAACGCCATGCTGAGCCCGAATACGCCTCCCCAGATACCGATCG
>VAWT01000456.1 GCA_005883415.1 Actinomycetota bacterium
GTACAACCAATCCAGGGTGCGCCCCAAACAGTCATCATTGAGCATCTCAGCAGTGATCCCTGATGCTAGCAAGTGCTCAACGGGTTTGTTGGCAAAAAACTGCGGCACCAAATAGAGCTGCCGGTTGCTGAAGCCTAAGCCATTCAGGATCATGGCGACGGTGGCCGTTCCTACGCTTACCTGCTGGCGATTGCCAGGGTCTTGGGCATCTAGCCACGCCGCAAGGCCGATCTCTTGGCACACGCCTGCCACAATCCCCAAGTGATCGAGGCGTTCATTCACGTATATGTCCGTTGTTGTCATCGGGAGTCCTCTACTGCGGTGGACTTCACACGACGAATTTTCGTAAAAACTGTCAATGCCCTGATACTGGGAGAGCGGCGCGGGTGAGTAATTGGCGTTGGCCGGGAGACTACTCTCGCTCAGATACACGATGCCGTCAATGATGGTAGGAGCGTTTTCCGGGGTCCAGTGTTCTGGCCAGTTCCACCTCCACACCAGTTTGCCGCTTGCCAGGCTCAAGGCTTCCAGCGTGTCTGTTCTATCCGGGTTGTACCCGCCAGGATTTTGCGAGACGATGTAGACCATATCGTTTGAGAGCAGCGGCATAAAATCGGTCACATTCGTCTGGCGCCGCCAGATCTGCTTCCCGGTCTGCTGATCAAGCAGCGTGACAAAACCCTGCCCTGTAACCAGCACGCCTGGACTTATGCTTGTTGTGCCTCCTGAACCAGGCGTAAACCAGGAACAGGACGCCAGGCTAAGAGCCGCGGTCAGTGAGAAGACCAGAAGCAGAAAACCAGCGCGCAACCATGTCCAGGCGGGTCGTTTGCACATGATCTATGGTTCCTTCCGTGAGTGCTTTCCCTGTAAATACGTTAGGCGTTCACTCACGCTGGTTCTGAATACTTAACTGAACGGCTTTCATGTGCTTTCACATGAGGGTGTAGAAGCACATGAAAGCCGTTTTCATTTCGGGCATAAGGAGAGATATGCTGCTCGTCCGGCAGTCGTTACGCGATGCGCAGGACGATGCGCCCACGACCATGGCCGCTCCGACTCAGTTCCTGCGCTTTCCCGGCCTCGCTGAGCGGGAACGTCGCGCCGACCACGGCCTTGACCTGACCTGCCTCGATCAGCTGCGCGACTGTTGTTAGCAGTTCGCTCGTCACCTGGGCTGAGAAGCTCGCGATACGCACCCCCGCTTCGCGTGCTTGCGCCTCGTCTGGCCGACCAGCGATACTGACCAGCGTGCCGCCTCGTTTAAGGGTAGGGAAGATGCCGGTAAGCGCGGCACCGCCGACCGTGTCGAGAACCAGGTCTACATCATGGACCTCGTCCCCCACGCGCGTTCGGGTGTAGTCAATGACCGTTTCGGCTCCCACAGACGACACGAAATCGACATTCCCCGAAGAAGTGGTAGCGATGACCTGCGCCCCCTTCCAGCGGGCGAACTGGACGGCAAAGAGACCAACGCCGCCCGCCCCTCCCAGAACGAGCACGCGCTGGCCGGATTGCAGGTTCCCGTGATCGAAGAGACCCTGCCAGGCGGTGGTCGCACCGACGGGTATGGTGGCCGCCTCCTCAAAGCTCAACGACGGAGCCAGGTCAGCCCCTGGCACGTAGGGGAACTTCATTGGTCGGAAGTCCTTCATCCAGCCGGTACGGATTTTCCAATCGACCGGGTTCACGCCCGCCGCGTGCAGGCGCACCAGCACTTCTCCTTCCCGCGGTTCCGGCTGCGGGATCTGTTCCAACTTGAGCTGATCCGCGTCTCCGTAGTCGTGGACTTGTATGGCATTGATCGTTTGTGTTGTCATCTACGTAAGATTTCTCTTTCTAGCTATCTGAAG
>VAWT01000457.1 GCA_005883415.1 Actinomycetota bacterium
GAAAGTAAAACGCCATTTTCCTGTTTCCGAGAACATCTCGCGTGTACAGGATATTCCAGGGGAGCAGGAGCGCGCACTCGCCGCCAGGTGATAAGATAGCGTAGAAGAAAGAGAAAACCAGCATCTCTCTCGCTTTGAGCGATACGAGGGGAAAGAGTTTCATGCAGAAGAGAACCGTGCCGATTACGGCTCCTCACCAGGGAATACTGGTCTCCATCGATGTCCAGGTCGGTGATACAGTGCAGCGCGGGCAGCACGTCGCCGTCATGGAGACCATGAAAATGGAGTTCATCGTGGAAGCAAGCTGCGATGGGGTGGTGCATGAGATCGTGGCATCTGTAGAAGAAGCCGTCTCGACCGGGCAACCGTTGCTGTTGATCGAGCCCGTAGATGCGACCAGCGAGCGCGTGGAGCAGGGACAGCCCTTGGATCTCGAAGCCATCCGCCCCGACCTGCAGGAGGTGCGGGAGCGCCACGCCATAGGGCTAGATGAGCTCCGACCAGAGGCTGTAGAGCGCCGCCGGAGAAGCGGACAGCGCACCGTGCGCGAAAACATCGCCGATTTGTGCGATGCTGAAAGTTTCATCGAGTATGGAGCGTTGACGCTCGCCGGTCAGCGCCGACGCCGTCCCCTGGAGGAACTGATCGCGCTGAGTCCGGCCGATGGCCTGGTGGCAGGTATCGGGAAGGTCAACGGCGCCATGTTCCCCGATGAGCAAGCTCGCTGCATGGTGCTGGCGTACGACTACACGGTCTTCGCCGGCACGCAGGGCGTTATGAATCACAAGAAGACCGACCGGCTCTTGCGCCTTGCCCATCAATGGAAGCTGCCCGTCGTGCTCTTCGCCGAGGGCGGCGGCGGGCGTCCTGGTGATACGGACTGGCCAGGCGTGGCGGGACTGGACAACACGACCTTCCTCAACTTCGCGCGGTTGAGCGGGCTGGTGCCGCTGGTGGGTATCGTCTCGGGGCGCTGTTTCGCCGGCAACGCGGCCCTCCTCGGCTGCTGCGACGTGATCATCGCCGCCCAGGACGCGACCATCGGCATGGGAGGCCCGGCCATGATCGAGGGTGGCGGTCTGGGCGTCTTCGCGCCGGAGGAGGTCGGTCCGGTCAGCATGCAGGCTCCCAACGGGGTCATCGACGTGCTGGTGGCCGACGAAGCCGAGGCGGTGCGCGCCG
>VAWT01000178.1 GCA_005883415.1 Actinomycetota bacterium
TCGCGACCGGCGCCGAGCGATCACCCGCAGCGCCGTTGGTCTCGGCGTGACCACGGTCGTGTTCGCGATCGTATTCGAGCTGTTCCGCCGCTACGCCGTTGCCCATGTCTACGGCAGCGGGGAGTTGAGCAACAGCGACGTGCGTGGTGCTGTTGACGAGCTGTGGGGCGCGTTTTTCGACGATCTGATGACGTGGGTGCTGGTGTTCGCCGCCGGTGCCTGGCTGCTGGCCGCCGCTTCCAGCTCCGTGCTGGCGCCGTACTCCGCGGCCACACTCATCCGGCGCTCGCGAGCGTTCCTGGTGAGCCCGAAATCGAGCCGGGTCCGCGGGGTCCAGGGGGCCATTGCCCTGGCGATCGGAATCTTCGTGATCGTGAAGCCGACGCTCTCGCTACGCGTGGTCGCCGTCGCGTGCGGCTGCCTGCTCGTGTATTTCGCTTTCGGAGAGCTGCTATCGGTCACAGCCCCAGCGGTGCCGCGGGCGCGGATGCGGCGCGCGCCGTCCAGACGTCTCGCGATCGGATTTGGAGGCGCCGGCGCGGCAGCCGTCGCCGGGATCGTCGCCGGCTTCGTTCTGACGGGTACCGCTCCCACCCAGGCCGCATCGGCAGCGACGTGTAACGGGTACGCGCAGCTCTGCTCGCGCCGGCTCGACGAAGTGACATTCGCCGGGACCCACAACGCGATGTCGGCTGCCGATTCCCCGGGCTGGTACATAGCCAATCAGGATCGTGACATCGCCCAGCAGCTGAACGATGGCATCAGGCTGTTCAAGATCTCGACGCATTACGCGACCCAGGACTCGTCTGGATTCGTGCACACCAACGTCGCTGCCGAGAACGTTCAGGTCAATCGCGTGGCCAAGAGACTCGTACCTTACGCGCGGTTAGCCCTCCAAAGGGTGAGTAAGGCCCTGGGCCGCGGCTCCGTCGGCAAGCGCGACATATGGCTGTGCCACACACTCTGCGAGCTCGGTGCCACACGAATGGTGGACTTCCTGGGGACGATCCGCCGCTTCCTGGAGCTCAACCCGAACCAGGTCATCATCCTCTTCGACGAGGACGCCGTGCAAGAGCGGGACATTCGGAGCGCGTTTGTCAGAGCCGGTGTGTTCAAGTACCTCGCGCGCTTACGGCCGGAGCAGCCTTTGCCGACTCTCGGTGAGTTAATTCGAACGCACCAGAACATCGTGGTGTTCTCGTAGGAGCGCACTAGCGGTCACTACCCCTGGAACCCGTATGCGTTCTTTTGGATCCAAAGCACGCTGCTGGGGGCCAAGAAGCCAAGTGAGTTCACCTGCAATCTCGACCGCGGCGGGCCGAACAACCCTCTCCTGTTGATGAACAACTGGATCGACGTCTTCCCGCCCCGGCCAACCCCCCAGCTGCCCGTGGTAAAGCGCTCCTTCGTCCTTTCTCGAGCACAACAGTGCGTGCGTGAGCGTGGTCTCTTCCCGAACCTGATCCTGTCCGACTACTACAACCGGGGCGATGTGATCGGGGCGGTCAACACCCTGAATGAGGTACAAGGCCAGCGTCCGGCCAAAATCGTCCCCTTCACGACCGACTAGCGGGTCCGTTCACCAGCCTTTCGGTCCGTGCTGGTCCGCTGAGACGAGGTCCGGCTCGAGCCGCTGGAGCGCTAGCCCGCCGTGACCCGGTACAGCACGACGGCATTGGCCGGTACGGACGCGGTGATCGTGCCCTTCGTCGAGCTGGACTGGTTCGTCCAGAGATCTCGGAGGTGGTAGCGGCCAGCTCTCGGCATTCCGACGGCGCTCGCGCTCGTCGTGATCTGAGCCGTGGTCGACCCGGTGTTGAACAACGCAACCGCTCGCGCGCCGCTGGCCAGCGGCTTGACCCAGACCTGAGCGGTGCTGCCCTGCTGGGTGATCGGATAGCCCTGGATCCCAAGCGAGTCCTGATCGACGGCGATCACGTTCGCGTTCTTGAGCATGGTGATCGACGTGGAGGAGAGCGCGCGCGGGTCGCTGCCCAGGATCAACGGCGCCCCGACGATGGCCCACATCGAGAACTGCGACTGCGCCTGGGTATCCGTCATGCTGAGCCCGGGCCCGAGGTAGTCAGGATCGTTCCAGTGTCCCCATGCGAGGGGGGACGCGGACGGGGTCCCGGGAGGGCCTGCGGCGCTCTGTATGCCTGGCTGTGAGGCGTTAGTCGCGGTGCCGGTGTCATGACGGAGGTTCCTCAGGACGTTGACGAACTTGATGCTTCCGGTGCCGCCGATGTCCGTGTCCGTCCGCCAGCTCTGCGCCAGGGGGGGCGCCCATTGGTAACTGTCATACGACGAGTTCGCCTGGGTCGGGTCGCCCGACGCGATCGCGTTCGGCTGCCAGAAGTCGTCGACGTTGAGGATCATCGAACGCCCGCTCGCGTTGTTGGCCACTGCGCTCGAGAACTGCCCATATAGCGTCCGAGGGTCGAAGGGCGTCTGGAAGTTCCACGTCTGGCCCGCGCCGCAGAAGTCGACCTTTACGGCATCGAAGCCCCAGGCGGCGAACTGGTTTGCGTCCTGCTGGTAGTGGCCGTACGACCCCACGCCCTGCCCACTACAGCCGCTGGTGCCGGCGTCGGTGTAGATCCCTGCTTTAAGGCCCTGCGAGTGAAGCCAGGCTGTCAACCCGGCCATTCCGTCAGGCCACTGCGCGGAGTCCACGGTCAGATTGCCATTCGAGTCCCGCGCCCCCGATGCCCAGCCGAAGTCAAGCCACACGATCTTGTAACCAGCTTGGGCCAGTCCGCTCGAGGTCAGCGAGCTGGCCACCGATTTGATCGTGGACTCGTTGAAGCCCCCTCCGACGCCGTAGTAGGTGTTCCATCCCATGTAGGGCGTGGGCGTTGGTGCGAGTTGGGCGTTCGCGCTCACCGGCAGAGCGAAGATCATTGCAACTGCAGCCAATCCCCCCAGCAGAGCCCGGCGACCGGCGTTCAATATGCGCATCACGCCCCCCAAAGCTTGTTGTCCCCCTCACCGGGGTATCGCCGCATGATAGAGGTTCAGGAGCGATGTACCGCTGCCAAAAGCCCGGCGTACGAGCGCACCAGCGCCGCTCGCTCCTGGTCGATCAGCGGGCTTTGAGGGTCACAGCCCTCATTCACCCACCGGTCTGAGTGATCCATCGCCAACGCTCGCTGTTCGGCTGCCACCCGCACCTCGTCCTCGGGCACCGAGTAGACGTACCCGTAAAGCGCGGCCAGCGCATCCACGAGCGACTCCCGGTCCAGCGGAGAGCCCTGGTGTTGATGCTCTCGGTGCACGCGCCACCACTCGACCTCCAGCGCGGCCGCCAGCGTCGGGTCTAGCGACTCGCCGTGATGGATGGCCACGAGCCGATAGAAGCGCTGCATCGCACGCCGCGCCCCGTCCGGATCGTTGTCGGGAAACGGCGCCCACAGCTGGTTGGCTCGCAGCACCAGCCACGCGCCGAGAGCGGTCTGGGGCCACGGCAAAGCAAACGTGTGGCGGGTGAGCAAGATCGCAGCTCGCAAGAACGGGAGCCACCGCCGGCGGTAGTAGGCCACCCAGGCATCGCACTCCAGGCTTCCGACGCGGCGCGGGTCGAACGAGCGATGCGCCTTGACCACGCGGGAGTTGCGGACTTCAGGAGAGACGGTCAGCCGCATCGGCGCAACTTATCGTCCCGGCTCCCACCGGTAGGCTCCCGCTCGATGACGAGGAGCGCCGTCGTGGGTGCGGGCGCCGAGACCCTGGTCGGGACGCTGACGGCCGCGGGCGTCCGCGACGAGCGTGTGATCGAGGCATTTCGCCTGATCCCGCGCCACGAATTCGTGCCACCGGAACAGCGACACCGTGCGTACGACGACGTGCCGCTGCCGATCCCGCGCGATCAGGTGACGACGCAGCCCTCGCTCATGGCGAGGATGGTCGAGGGAATGGCGCTCGACGGGAACGAGCGGGTGCTCGAGATCGGCACCGGCTACGGGTTTCAAACCGCGATTCTGGCCACGCTCGCGCGTGTCGTGTGGAGCATCGAGCGCTGGCCCGAGCTCATGGAGTCTGCTCGGTCGAGCCTCAAGCGGCGCCAGATCGACACGGCCCACGTCGTGGTCGGCGATGGCACTCACGGGCTGGCCGAGCAGGCACCATTCGATGCGATCGTCGTCGCCGCGGCCTTTACGCAGGTTCCCGGCGCGCTGGCCGAACAGCTCGCTCCCGGTGGCCGGCTGGTGCAGCCGATCGGGCCGGGGGGCCGGGAGGACGTGGTGTTGTATGTCAAGGAGCGTTCCGCGCTCCGGCGCGTGGGGGTCATCGTCAAGGCCCATTTCGTCCGGCTGGTCGGCGAGCACGGGTTCCCTACGGACTGAGGGCACCGACGCTCGCGCTAACCGGTGGCCCATGACTGCGACGCTCGCGCTGGCTGGCGACACGATGCTCGGGCGCGGCGTCGCCGACGCCTTGCGTACCGATCCTCGCGCGCCGCTCGTGGCGCCCGAGGTAGCCGAGCACCTCGATCGGGCCGATGCCCTGGTGCTCAATCTCGAATGCTGCATCTCAGATCGGGGCGAGCCGTTTCCGGATCCGCACAAGCCGTTCTTCTTTCGTGCTCCGCCTGTGGCCGCCGAGCGGCTCGCGGAGCTCGGCGTCACTGCGGTCACGCTGGCCAATAACCACGCACTCGATTACGGCGCGCAAGCCCTGCTCGACACCCTCTCCCTCCTTGATAGAGCCGGCGTTGGCACCGTCGGCGCTGGGGAGAACGAGGAGCTCGCTCGTTCGCCCTGCCGCTTACGTTGTGGCGAGCTCTGGCTTCGGCTGGCTGCGTTCTGCGACCACCCCGCGGTGTTTGCCGCGGGGCCAGATCGACCGGGCGTGGCGTTTGCCGATCTCAGCTCCGTGCTTCCGGCGTGGATACATGACGCGGCCAGGCCGGAGCCAGGCGGCCGCGAGGCGGCCCTAGTCATGGCCCACTGGGGGCCGAACATGATCCTCGAGCCTCTGCCCAGGGTGCGCCGGACGGCCGACGAGCTGCTGGCAGCCGGCGTGACGCTAGTCGCGGGGCACTCGGCGCACGTCTTCCAAGGGGTCAGCGGTCGGGTGCTGTTCGATCTCGGGGACTTCATCGATGACTACGCCGTCGACAGACGGCTGCGAAACGACCTGGGCCTGCTGTGGTTTGTCGAGCTCGACGCCGACATGCCGCCCAGGATCCAAGCTTTGCCGCTCGGCCTGGACTACTGCTTCACCCGCGTCGCCTCGCCGGAGGAGAGCGAGTGGATCGCTCAAAGGCTCCGGGCGCTCTGTGCCCCGTTCGGGACGGCGGTCGGGTTCTCGGATGGCCTGATCGACGTACGTGCGGCGGATTGATCAGAGCCCGGCCTCGATTAGCCAGGGGGAGCTCACATCCGCTTGCGGGCGCGCACCGCCGTGCCGTAAGCGCAGATCTCCGTCCAGGTCCCCCCGAGCTCCGAGGTATCGAACCGAAACGCGACCACGGCGTCCGCCCCCTTGCTCCCAGCTTCCTCCATCAGTCGATCCTGGGCGTGCTGCCGGCCGTCAGCCAGCATCTTCGTCATCCCTTTCAGCTCGCCGCCCACTAGAGACTTCAACGAGGCGCCGAGCTGCGAGCCGACATTGCGGGAGCGGACGGTCAGGCCGAACACCTCACCCAGGACCTCGGTGATCTCATAACCCGGGAGGTCGTTCATCGTTGTGACGATCACTTTGCGGCGCAGCCTACACCCAGGCCCTGCGCAGCTACTGAAGGGACCGATAGCGCCCGGACCGAACGTTTAGGAACCGAGCTGCAGGACCCCGACGCGTCCGTCGTCGCCGAGCTTCACGAAGCTGTCGTCAGCAGCGACCCGCTCGAACACCGCCGCGACGCCCGGCCAGTCCACGACGTCGTCGAGGACGAGTATGCCTTTCCTCGCGAGGAGGCGGCGGATCTCCGCGATCTCTTTCGAAAGGTATTTCTCCTCGTGGTTGCCGTCGATCAGGATGAGGTCGAAGCTGGCGCCGGCGAGCGCGCGCAGCGAGCTCAGCACGTTCTCGCATGCGGCGGCGGCTGCGAACGGCTCCTCGGTGAGCGGCTCATCGCTGCGTTCGAGCGTGTAGCCGTTGATGATCAGGTTACGGCTGAGCATTTTGAAGTGGTCAAGAAGGGCAAAGGTATGCGACTGCGGGTCCTCGACCTCGCGATGCGGGATGTTGGGATCGATCGAGACGACGAGCGACTGCGGATGGCGCTCAGTCACCAACCAGGTGATATAGCTGAGCGAGACGCCGACGAAGTTGCCGACGTGCAGCGCCCGCAGCGGCCGGCCTGACGGCAGCCGATCCATGACCGCCTCCGCCAGGTAATGCAGCGACGTCGCCGGAATTGAGCCCTCGCGGACCTGGACCGCATCGAGGCCTCGATCTACCAGGAAGCCGATCGCCTCCTCGAGCTGAAAGGAATTTGAAGTCCGTGCCGCTTCAGGGATCTGCGCTGCCAGGACCCGCTCCCGCTCCTTTTTGCGCGAGCGCTTCCACAGCAGCCATTCCACACCCCAGGGGGTAAAGATCCTGACGGCCCAGCGCACGCGGCGCCGCCACGGTCCTGTCGAGAACGGAGTTCGTAGCGACGGGTCGGCCACGAGCTGCGCAGCCTACCCATCGGTTCCCCGCGCCAGGCGCTCCGCCAGCCGGCCGTGGCGCCTGCCGGTATCGGCAGTCCGCGCAGCGCGAGCGACGGTCTCCTGTGTCCCGACCACGACCGTGGCCACCTTGGCGCGGGTGAGCGCCGTGTACAGCATTTCGCGGCGAAGGAAGAACGCGCCGGCGGCGGGGTGGGCCACTATCACCGCCACCGGCAGCTCGATCCCTTGCCCGCGGTGGACCGAGCAGGCGTAGGCCAACCGGAGGCGGTCGGTCTCTTCGGGCGGCAGCCGAAACGTCGCCTCGTCGCCCATCAGCACGAGCGCAGCCTCACCGTCGCCGCCGTCGGAGGACGTGATCTCGTCCACAAGCCGGAGCACCGTCCCGTTCATCAGCCCCATCTCGTGCAGGTTGCGCCCCGTCATCATCAGCTTGTCGCCGATCCGCAGACGCCCGCCCATCACCGTCTCGCCGCCGGGGTTGAGCGCCTCCCGCAGCGCCTCGTTCAGGGCGTCGATCCCGAGCTCGCCGCGGTACACCGGAGCGAAAACCTGGATGTCCTTGACCGGGTCAAGGCCGTAGTGCCTCGGCAGTCGCTCGACCACCAGCGAGACGATCTCCTCGCGCGCCTGGAACGGGTTGAGCCGCTCGATCATGAACAGGTCGCGGCGCATCTCGGATGACGGCGTGAAGTGCGGCGCCGCGCCGCGGCGGATCGCGTGCGCGCCCTGGACGATCATGCTCCCGGCGGCCTGACGGAAGATATGCGTGAGCGTCACGGTAGGCACACGCCCGGAAGCGACGAGCTCGGCGAACGGCTTGCCTGCGCCGACCGGCGCAAGCTGGTCGGCGTCGCCCACCAGGACCACGCTCGTGCTCGGACCGACGGCGCGCAGCAGCGTGACCATCAGCTCCAGGTTCGCCATCGAGGACTCATCGACGATCAGCAGATCGCACGGGAGCGGGTCTTGCTCGTCGTGCTCCGGGCCCTCGCCGGGGATCCAGGCAAGGGCCGAGTGCACGGTCCGAGCCCGCACGCCGCTGGCCTCGCCCATGCGGATGGCCGCCCTCCCGGTGGGGGCGACCAGCACCACCTTCGCCCCCTGTGCCACCGCGCAGCCGGCGATCGCGCGGATGCTCATCGTCTTGCCCGTGCCGGGACCGCCGGTGATCAGGGACAGGCGCTTGGTGAACGCATTGTGGACCGCCTCGAGCTGCGCCCGGTTGGGCTCGAGCCCGGTCTGCATCACGGCGGCCGGGTCCGGGTAGCGGAGCTTTTGCGATGGCTCGCCAATCAGCATCTCGGCCACCCGCCGGGCCAGCTCCGCCTCGAGCTCTGCGGTCTGCTTGCGGTAGACCCAGTCGCTCTCGCGCTCAAGCGCACCGTCGGCCACGAGCTCGTAGATGAACGCCTCCGTCATCGGCGCGCCGCAGTCAGGGCCCAGCAGATCCCGTAGCCCGGCGAGCAGTGCGTCCGAGGGCATGCACGTGCTCCCCGCCCTCTCCGCTTCGGTGAGCAGGTGAAGGACGCCGGCGGCGGCACGATCGGGGCTTGAGCGCGGCACGCCGCTACCGCGGGCGATCCTGTCGGCGAGGTGAAACCCTACGCCGAACACCTTCGTCAGTTCGTAGGGCTGGCCTGAGACGATCGTGTGGGCGCTCGGCCCGTACTCGTTATGGATGCGGGTCGCGAGATACGCCAGCCCGTGAGGTGCGAGCAGCATGTGCAGCCTTCTTATGGCGCGCATCGAGTTCCAGGACTCAGCTGCCTGATCGGCGCGCCCGCGGCGCAACCCGGCGGCCGCGAACGCTGCTTGGGGATCACGGTCGAGCGCATCGATGGCGCCGCTCGCTCCATACATTTCAAGCAGTCGGTCCGCTCGCTTCGGGCCAACGTGCTTCACCCGCCGGAGCAACGCCTTGACCGACTCGGCGTCCGATGGAGGCAGCGGATGGGCCTCGGAGACCTTAACCTGCGGGCCGTACCGGCTGTCGTCGACCCAGGTGCCGAGGACTCGGGCCCGGTCGCGTTCTTCGAGGTGGATCAGCGGCCCGACGAGCACCACCGGCTTACCGTCATCATCCACGGCTTCGATCACCGCCCAGCCACTCGACTGCTTCATGAAGCGCGTTCGTCGAACTGTTACTTCAGCGTCGAAGGTCGGCATGCTCCGAACGGACGCTAGCGTCGCTCCGCGCGCCGCACGGCGGCCGCGATCCCGTCGCTTCCGATCCGGCTTTGGAATCGCGTGGTCAGCGGCCGGACCGCGGCGAGCCCGATGCGCCCCTGCAAACCGCTGCTGTCCACTCGGACCTCTGAGGTCAGTCGCGTGCGGCCGTCCGACTCCTCCGAAAGCCAGTTTGCAAACACGACGCGGGCCGTTCCGGGCTTGCGCCAGCGGCGGAACTCCTCGGGGTCAGACAGCCGTGGGTAGTCGCGGCGGATCGTCCAGATCCGGCCGACGAGACCCGAGACCAGCGCGTGGTCTTCCTCGCCGTCGAGCACCATGAACGGTGGTCGGCGGAACAGCTCCTCGAGTGTGAGGCGCCCCGGTGTTCCCGGGATCCGCCAGCGGATCAGCCGTCCGAGAACCCCGATTTCCGAGACGCGCACCGCCTGGGCCGCGGCCCAAAGCTGATCGGCGCTCGCGCTCGACTCCCTGCAATGCACGACGCGCACCGCCGGATCGGGAAGCCATTGGTCCAGGTCGGGCCTCACTGAGGACAACGTTAGGGCCCGTTGGCGATCATCTGCGAATGCTGCGCCACGCCCTTGCGCCCGTCCTGCAGCCCGCGGCGGACGCCGTTGGCATCCCCCGGACGCTTGCGGCCGGGTCCGACGGCGTGGCATTGACGTTCGATGATGGCCCCCACCCTGAGGGAACCCCGGCCGTACTGGATCTTCTCGCGCGCGCGGGATACCGAGCGACCTTCTTCTTGATTGGGGAGCAGGTAGAGCGCCGACCCGAGCTGGCGAGGGAGATCTCAAGGCAGGGGCACCTGGTGGCGGTCCACGGTTACCGCCACCGCCTCCAGCCGCGGTTGAGTGCGAACCAGCTCCGGGCCGACCTCGATCGCGCCCTGACGACGATTCAAGACGCCACGGGAGCGAGTCCAGAGCACCACCGCCCGCCGTACGGCGTCTACAGCCCCGCGGGGCTTCGGCTCGCGACGGGCTCGGGCTTGAAGCCGCTTCTGTGGTCGCGCTGGGGCAAGGATTGGCGCAGGTTCACCACCCCTGGACGAATCGCCGCCCGGGCCACGCGGAACCTAGGGCCGGGCGACGTGATCCTTCTGCACGACGCGGACTTCTATAGCGCCCGGAACTCCCATCAGCGGACGGTGGACGCGCTGCGTTTGATCATCGCCGAGCTTGAGCGGCTGGAAATCGGTACCGTCGTACCGTCGTAGAGGGGCTAGGCTTGCTGATCACGAAGTACCGCGGGGAGTCAGGGACGGCCACGTGGCCACAGGGTCCCCTGCGCATCGCGGCCCGGCCGGAGACTCATCGATGACCACCGCTTCCACCAGCACCCCACCCGACTTTGCCCGCTTCGCGATCGGGTTCGATGCCCGTGACCGCGCGCGTCTGCACGCGCTGATCGATGAGGTCATCGACTCGCAGCGGTGGTCCGAGGGCCCGCTGACGGGGCGTTTTGAGCAGGCCTGGGAAGCGCACGACGGCCTGCCGGCCGTGGCGCTGTCAAGCTGGACGGGCGGCGCGCTGGCGGCACTCGACTTCGCCGCGGTCCAAGGCGAGACCGTGCTCTGCCCCTCGAACACGTTCATGGCCACGCCGCTTGCGGCGATTCGGGCCGGCGCACAGGTGGAGTTCGTCGACTGCAATCGCGAGGACCTCTGCATGTCGTTTGCGGACTTCGAAAAAAAGGCCGCCCGGCGCAAGCCGAAGGCGGCCTTCTTGGTCCACATTGGCGGTCACATCGCGTTTGACTCACAGCGGATCGCCGACTACTGCCAGCAGCAGGGCATCTTCCTGATCGAGGACTGCGCCCACGCCCACGGCGCATCGTGGGATGGCCGCAAGCCGGGCGTCTACGGAGATGCCGGGGTCTACTCCCTGTACGCGACCAAGACCATCTCCA
>VAWT01000304.1 GCA_005883415.1 Actinomycetota bacterium
TCGCCTTCCGAAGCCGTAGTCTCGCCGTTCGGCCAGCGCGCTGACGCCCTCGGCCGCCCGCCGCGGCGAGCGCTCGACCCGACGCCGCCGATCCTGATATACCTCCGCGCCGTTCAGCCGAGCGGCCGTCCCTCCGCGGGCGGCCGGCGGGGGACCCACTTGCGGTTCTGTACCGCAGGGGCGAATCGGCCCCATTCTGGAGGCCGTAGCGCTCTAAAGGCGCGAGCCCGTCAGCTCACCCCGTAGGCGCTTCGAGAAGTCAGAAAGAAATGGGTCGATCGCGCAACCTAAAGCTCGTTGCTGTGCTCATCGTGGTCGCCGTGGCGACGCCGCCACCGACTCTCGCCGTCACTGGTGGGGTCGGGGTGCCGGATGCGGTCCCCTCGGCGACGACCGCCGCGGTTGCTAACCAACTTGTCTCCATCAGCGGCGACGGAATCACGGTCTCCAGCCACACCGGAGTGCTGCTCCACGGCGTGCTCTGGCTCAAGGGCACGGTCTCGTCCGCGCAGTCCGGCCGCACAGTGGTGATCGAGCAGCAGAGCCAGACGGGTTCGGGATGGACCGCGGCCGGTAGCGCGACGATCGGAGCGGGCGGCTCGTTTGTGGCCGCGTGGCATCCCCAGCAGGTGGGACGGGTTTCACTGAGCGTCGCGCTCCAGGGCTCGACCCGCGTGTCGCCGCCCACCACTGTCATCGTCTACCGGCCATCGATCGCCACCCTCTTCGGTCCAGGTCTCTGGGGAAACCACACAGCCTGCGGAAAGATGCTTAGAAAGCCCACGCTCGGCGTCGCCAACCGCAAGTTGCCGTGTGGCACTCAGGTCGCGATCTACTACCGAGGCAGGACCGTCGTCGTACCCGTGATCGACCGCGGCCCCTACACGAACAACGCAAACTGGGACCTGACGATGGCCACCGGCCGAGCGCTCGGGATGAACAGCACGGCCACGGTCGGCGCGACGTCGTTGGCCGCATTGCGGTAGCCCGCGCGGAAACCGAGCCCGCGGCGCGGCGCCCACCGTCCGGCGCGCGAGAATTCGAAGCTCAATGGCCGGGGAGCTGATCAGCATCGAGCAGGCGAAGAGGAAGGTGCTCGATGCCGTCCAGCCGCTGGCGCGCGAGACGGTCACGATCGCCGACGGGCTTGGCCGCGTGCTGGCAGAAGACGTCGTGGCCTCCGGACACGTGCCCCCGTTCCCGAGCTCGGCGATGGATGGGTACGCGGTCAAGGCCGCCCCCGCGTTCAGGTCGCTGAGCGTGATCGGCGAGTCGCGAGCCGGCAGCCCGTCCGACGCCGTAGTGACGTCGGGCGAGGCGATTCGCGTATCGACCGGCGCCGCGGTGCCGGAGGGCGCCGACGCCGTCATCCGCCAAGAGGACGTCGAGCAGGAGGCGGGAATGATCCGCACCACGGCCGAGACAGCGGCTGGCGCGAACATCCGATGGCCGGGCGAGGACCTGCGAAGGGGCGAAACGGTGCTGCGGGCCGGCACCGTCCTCGGGACGGCCGAGCTCGGGACGGCCGTGGCCGCCGGCGCCGGGGAGCTAGGGGTGACACGCCGCCCGCAGGTGGCCATCTTCAGCACGGGCGATGAGCTGCGCGCCCCAGGCGAACCGCTGGGGCCCGGAGAGATCCATAACTCAAACGCCCCCATGCTGATCGCGCTGACCGTGCGAGCCGGGGCGAGTGCGCTGACGCCCGAGCGCCTCCCCGACGACAGGCTGCACACCCAGGCGGGACTGGAGGGCGCCCTCGGAGGTGCGGATGTGGTGGTGATCTCCGGCGGGGTCTCGGTCGGTCCCCACGACCATGTCCGGCCTGCTCTCGGTGCGCTCGGCGTGGCCGAGCGGTTCTGGGGCGTGGCGTTGCAGCCCGGGAAGCCCACATGGTTCGGCGAGCGGGACGGGAAGCTCGTGTTCGGGCTGCCAGGCAATCCAGTCTCGACGGTGGTGACGTTCACCCTGTTCGTGCGCCCTGCCCTGGCGGCGCTCCAGGGCGCCCACCCGGGCGGACGCCGGGCGCAGGCGCGGCTGGGCCTGGCGATTAGACGCAATCCCGCGCGCGAGCAGGCGGTGCGGGTGCGCCTGGAGGACCGCGACTCCGCGACGATCGCCATACCGAATGGCCCGCAGGGGTCACACCTGGTCACTTCGCTCCTGGGCGCGGACGCGCTCGCCTTCATCCCGGCCGGTGACGGGGAGCTCGCCCCGGACGCGCCGGTCACGGTCGAGTACCTGGATTAGTGGCGGCCACCATGAGTAAGAATCCCGTCGGATGACGGCACCGATCGCCACCGCGCTGCTGCTCGTGTCGGCTGCTGTCGCCGCGCGGCGCCGACGGCGCAGCCGGCTGCCGGCTCAGGCCACGATCATCTCTCCCCGCAGGTCGACGGTGATCGCCCGCGACGGGGGCGTGCGTTCGGTGCAGACCGCGGTGCTGATGACTCCCCGAGACCGTCTCGAGCGAATGTGGGGTCCCGCCAACCTCGAGAACCTCGCGCGGACCTACTGGCGATTTCTGACCCGCGTGACGCTCGGACTGATCCGTGTCGTCTACGGAGAGAACGAACGGTCCGTCATCCTTCTCGTGCGGCCCTTGACGCTGCTGCGCTTCGAGGCTCCGGAGTACGTGCTCGATGGGGACCACGGCACCGTCACCTGGCGAATCTCGGATGGTCTGCTGGTCGCCCGCGGCGGGCGAGGCTGCGGTTTTCTGCGACTGGACGTGAGGAGGGAGACCTTCGAGGGATCCGACCAGGCGATTGTCCGGATCGAGCTGGAAGTAGCCAACTTCTATCCGTCCATCGCCGCCCGCTTCAGCATGCCGGTGTACATGGCGACGCAGTCCGTCATCCACGTCCTCGTCGCCCACGCGTTCCTGCGTTCGTTGTCCACTCTGGAGCTGGCGGAGTCGAGGGTCAAGCGCCTGGCCGATCCTCAGCTGACACCTGCCGTAGCGATCGACGGCGCGCCGTCGGCGGACGCCACGTTATGAGTGGCCGCCGCTAGCCGTAGCGCACTCCGCTCAGGGCGCGGAGCTTTGCCCGGTCGTGGCGCGCGGAGACCCGTCGTACCGTGCCCGAGCGCGAGCGCATCACCAGCGACTCCGTCGTCGCCCCCCGGTCGCCCTGGTATCGGACTCCCTCCAGCACGTCTCCGTCGGTGACCCCCGTCGCGGAGAAGAACACGTCCTCTCCGGCCACCAGAGCGTCACAGTCCAGCACGCGGTCGAGGTCATAGCCGGCCTCGACCGCGGCCGTTCGCTCCTCGTCCTTGCGTGGCCACAGTCGCCCCAGCAGCTGACCTCCGATGCACTTGATCGCCGCAGCCGAGATGACCCCTTCGGGAGTGCCCCCAATGCCCCACAGCAGATCGACCGGCGAGTTCTCCGAGACCGCCAGCAACGCGGCGGACACGTCCCCATCCATGATCAGCCTGACGCGGGCACCGGCCTCTCGAACCTCGCGCATCGCGTCGTGATGGCGCTCCCGGTCGAGCATCACCACCATGACGTCGCGGATATCGACCTCCTTGCGCTCGGCGATCAGGGCCAGCGTGTCGCGCAGCGGACGGTCGAGGTCGAGCAGGTCGGCGATCTCGGGGCCGCCGGCGATCTTCTCCATGTAGACGATCGGCCCGGGGTCGAACATCGTCCCCCGTTCGGCCAGCGCGATCACGGCGATCGCGCTCGGCATGCCCAGCGCGGTCAGCCGCGTCCCTTCGAGCGGATCGACCGCGACATCAACCGGCGGAGGGCTGCCATCTCCGATCTGTTCGCCGTTGTAAAGCATCGGCGCCTCGTCCTTCTCCCCCTCGCCGATCACCACCACGCCGTCCATCGAGACCGAGTCGAGCACCGCGCGCATGGCATCGACCGCGGCCTGGTCGGCGGCTTCCTTGTCGCCGCGCCCAACCAGGCGGGCGGCCGCAAGCGCCGCCGCCTCGGTGACGCGGACGAGCTCCAGGGCCAGGTTGCGATCCGGCCGCACGCTGGTCTGCTCGGTGGTGGGCTGCGCGGTCAAAGAACCCCTGGCGGCTTGCGCTCCGCGGCGCTCTCCCGAGAGCGCCAGATCGAGCCGATCAAGATCAATAGGCCTCCCGCCAGCGCCACCCCCCACCCCCAGTCGACGCTGATCTCGCCCGGTGGAGTGCCGGGCTTGTCGATCAGTCCGCGGAAGATGGTGAACGTCAATGCCGCCAGCGCCGTCACCGCGGTCAGCTCGCCGCGGGGCCACGACAGGGCGTGTCCCCTGACGATGATCCACGCCAGGATGAGCGGCGCCACGGCCGCCAGCAACAGCAGGAAGCGGATGATCGACAACGCCTGCCAGCCCGTGCACGAGGTGTTTGGCCCCTTGCAGCCGTTCAGAGTGGCGTTCGCGTTTCCGAGCGAGTACCAGGCCAAAAAGAGCGAGATCCCCAGCACGATTCCCCCGACCGTCGCGATGACCTCCCCCCTGTCGAGCCGCTTGAAATCCATTCTCGGCGCCCAGCCTAGCCGGTCGGGAAGGGCGCCTACAAGCCGGTAGCCGCCAACTCCGGGCGGGCAGCGCCCGAGCGCTCCGCCGCCTCTTGCACCGCCTTGGCGACCGCGTCGTGCACCCGCTGGTCGAGGGCGTCCGGCACGAGCTCGTCGCCCTCGGCCCCCTCGGCGATCGCCCTCGCAGCGGCCAGCTTCATCTCCACGTCGATCTCCTTGGCCCCAGCCCGCAGCGCACCGCGGAAGATGCCTGGATACCCCAGGACGTTGTTGACGCTGCGCCCGTCGCCGGCGAACGCCGCCCCGGCTTCCTCGGCCGCCTCGGGGGCGATCTCCGGATCAGGGTTCGAGAGCGCCAGGATCACCTGCCCGGAGCGAACCATCGAGGGATCGATCAGCCCGGGCCGCCCGGTGGTGGCCACCACGACATCGGCCGTGCCCATGACGTCGGCCATCGAGGCCATCTCGATCCCTTTCTCGAGCGCGCGCGCATGGGACGCTTCCTGGGGGTCGAAGGCGATCACCCGGCCCACTCCCCCATCGACCATCAGCGCTGCGATCCCGTAGCCGGCTGCCCCGAGCCCGAGTTGCCCGACTGTGGCCGAGCCCAGCTCGACCCCCGCGTGACGGCAAGCGACGATGGCCGCCGCCATCGACACCACCGCCGTCCCGTGCACGTCGTCGTGCATCACCGGCTGACGCAGGGTCTCGATCAGCCGCCGCTCGATCTCGAAGCATTCCGGTGCCGAGATGTCCTCGAGGTGGATGCCGCCGAACGTGCACGCGATACGGACCACGGTCTCGACGAATTCGTCTATCTCCTGGGTGTCGATCAGCACCGGCATCGCCGAGATCCCGGCGAACTGGCGGTAGAAGACTGCCTTTCCCTCCATGACGGGCATTGAGGCCATGGGGCCGATGTTGCCCAGTCCCAACACCCGCGTCCCGTTGGTGCAGATCGCGACGCTCCGAGAGATCATCGTGTAGCGGCCGGCGAGCTCCGGTTGCTCGGCGATCGCCGAGCACACCCGCGCCACGCCCGGTGTGTAGACGTCGCGCATCTCCTGCACGGTCGCCACCCTGCGGACCGCGTCGATGTGGAGCTTGCCGCCCTCATGACGGATCAGTGCCCTGTCCTGGTACCAGAGCACGCGCGCGCCGTCGAGCCCGTCGACCAGACCCTCGATGCGCTCCGCCTGTTCGATGTCGCGTACTTCCACCGTGATCTCCCGTTCCGACGCCTCGCGCCCGACGGAGATCGTCACCACGTCTCCGATCAGTCCCTGCCCCTCGGCGATCGCCTCCATCACCCGCGCCAGCTGCCCCGTACGGTGCGAGATCTGGACCCGGTAGGTGCAGTCGAGCACGGCGCGACTGTAGCCGGTAGGTTCGGAGCGAGCGGAAAACCTCCGGCGGGCATTCCAGCGTGAGATGTGCTCGCACATGGGAGGCTCATCTCACAGTGATCCATGATTCAGTTCAGACGCCTCCTACCTGAGCCCGGAACCCTCGACCTTTCCCAGCTCCGCGAGGCCCTGGCCCTGCCCGCAGATGCCAATCCCGAGCGGCCGTTCACGATCGCCAACTTCGTCGCGAGCGCAGACGGCCGAGCCACGCTCGAGGGCCGTTCGGCGCCGCTGTCCTCGGAAGGAGACCGGGTGATGTTTCACACCCTCCGCGAGACGGTCGATGCCGTGATCGCCGGCACCGGCACCTTGCGCGCAGAGCGCTACGGGCGGCTCATCCGGAACCCGGAAGCCCGTGAGCGCCGCGTCGAGAGTGGCCGTGACACCGAGCCGCTGGCCTGCGTGATCTCTCGCAGCGGCGACGTCCCGACGGACATTCCGCTGTTCGCGGACCAGAAATCGCGGATCATGCTGTTCACCGCTGCGCCTGTCCCTGCCCTGCCGGACAACGTCGAGGTGGTCGAACTGGATCCCGGAGAGCTCACCCTGACGACCGTCCTGCGCCACCTGCGAAGGCACCAGGGCGTTCAGCGGCTGCTGTGCGAGGGGGGGCCAACGCTGTTCGCGGCCCTACTGCACGAGGGGCTGATCGACGAGCTGTTCCTAACGATCGCGCCGAGGCTCGCGGGCGGTGGGCGGGGGCCTACCATCGCCAGCGGCCCTTCCCTTGCCGAGCCAGCGGAGCTCCGGATTCGATGGCTGCTAGAACGGGAGGGGTCGCTGTTTGCACGCTATGAGCTTTCGCCCCAAAACCCGTAGCGTCAAAATGTCCTCGGTGAGCACCGGGATCGAGGACGGCGTCGTCCAGGCGCTCGGAGAGGCACGGGAGCGGACGCTCGCGCTCGTGGAGTCGATCTCCGACGAGTCTCTGGTCAAGGTCCACTCGCCGCTGATGAGTCCGCTGGTGTGGGACATCGGACACATCGCTGCGTTCGAGGACCTATGGCTGATCAACAGGTTTGCCGGTGAGCCGATGTTGCGGGGCGATCTGGCCGAAACCTACGACGCCTTCGAGACGCCCCGCGCTGATCGCGGTGAGCTCGATTTCCTGGGCCCGGCAGAGGCGCGCGATTACCTGAACGAGGTCCGCTGCCACACGCTCGAGATCACACAGTCGCACGGCGTAGGCGAACTGCACGAGCTGGTGCTGCGCCACGAGCAGCAGCACGGGGAGACGATGCTCCAGACGATCCAGCTGGCGCGGCTGGACGGGTACGAGCCCATCGGCAGGCCGCGGGCACACCCCAATGGCGGCCCGGCGCCGACTGGATTGGAGATGGTTGAGGTCCCCGCGGGCGAGTGCACCATTGGCGCATCCCCGCACGGATTTGCGTACGACAACGAGCGGCATCGGCACCGCACCGACGTGCGTCGCTTCTTGATCGGCCGCACTCCGATAACGAACGCGAGCTACCTGACGTTCGTCGAGGGCGGCGGATACGAGCGACGCGAGTGGTGGTCCGAAGAGGGCTGGTGCTGGAAGGAGCAATACGACATCACGAGGCCTGCAGGGTGGACGCCTGACCTGCGCGCCGAGTGGCGCCTGTGCGAGCTCGAGCCGCTTGACCCCCGCAGACCAGTCGTCCACGTCTCCTGGTTCGAGGCCGACGCCTTCGCCCGTGCGCACGGCGCTCGCCTCCCAACCGAGATCGAGTGGGAGAAGGCCGCGACCTGGGACCAGCAGACCGGGGAAGCCAGGCCATTTCCGTGGGGGAAGGATCCCGCCGTCCCTGGCGTCCACGCCAACGTGGACCACATGGACCGTGGCCCCACGCCGGCCGATGCCCATCCTGCCGGCGCCTCCCCGTACGGTTGCCTGGGGATGACCGGCGACGTATGGGAGTGGACGTCGAGCCACTTCGGTGGCTATCCGGGCTTCATGGCGCACCCCTACCGGGAGTACTCCGAGGTGTTCTTCGGCTCTGATTACTTCGTGCTGCGGGGAGGCTCGTGGGCGACGCGGACCAGGATCGCGACGCCGACGTTCCGCAACTGGGATTACCCCCAGCGCCGCCAGATCTTCGCGGGCATCCGAGTGGCGAGGGACGAGCCATGACCGGCGTGGCCATCGCTTCCTACTTGTCCGAGGCCGACGAACGTATCCTGGCCAACGACGTGCTCGACGGGCTCACTCGTCCGTTCAAGGAGCTGCCGCCGAAGCATTTCTACGACGCGCGAGGGTCGGAGTTGTTCG
>VAWT01000305.1 GCA_005883415.1 Actinomycetota bacterium
GAACGCCGCCCGCCAGGAAATGGCATTTGCCAGCGTGCCGGAAATAGCGAACCCAACGGCCGTCCCGGCCGCCTCTCCGGCGAGGATGTAGGCATAGACCCGGCCCCGCTCGCTGGCGGCGAAGTAGTCACCCGTGAGCGAGGCGATCGCCGGGCCGGCAGCGGCCGTCACCGCGCCCAGGGCGAGCCGCGTGATCAGCAGCGCCGAGTAATCAGGCGCGAACGCGCTGAGGATGGAGGCGATGCTCCAGACCACGATGCAGCCGGAGAGCAGCGGGATGCGCTTGAACCGGTCGACGAACAGGCCCATCGGGAGCACAAGCACGGCGCCGGCCAGCAGCGCCACGGAGCTGAGCAGGCCGATCTTGGCGTTGCCGATGTGGAGCGAGTGCTCGAGCTGCGGCGCCACCGCCCCAACCGTGCTGGCGTCTGCGCTCGAGAGCGCCAGTACGGCGCCGAACAGGCCGATTACCCGAGCGCGAGCCGGGCCGCCGACCGCCTGCACGACCTGCCCCCGCAGCATCCCGGCGAGCGCGGCCAGCGCGTTCCCCAACCACCGCAGCGCGCGAGCGGTCAGCCCCGCGTGCTCTCGTGGCGGGGAGGCGCTCACCCAGCCGGCGCCGGAGACCGAGCCAGCGTGCTCAGCGCTGGGGAACCCGCCGGCGCGCTCGCCGCCGTTACCCCCGCCAGCTCCGCCACCCGATCTCGATGCCACCGCGAATCACCGAAGGCGTGGGCATTGGCCTTGGCCCGCTTGAGAAAGAAGTGGAGGTCGTGCTCCCACGTGAACCCGATGCCGCCGTGGACCTGAAGCGCCGATGCCGCGACGCGGAAGCCCGCGTCGCCCGCATAGGCCTTGGCCATCGAGGCGGCGCGCGGCGCCGTGGACGGCTCGTGGTCGAGCGCCCACCCAGCCCAGTAGGACAGTGACCGAGCGCCCTCCACCTCGAGCAGCATCTGCGCACAGCGGTGCGAGACGGCCTGGTAGGAGCCGATCGGCCGGTCGAACTGCTTGCGGTCCTTGGCGTAGGCAACGGCCATCTCCATCGCCCGCTGCCCGACGCCGACGTTCTCGGCCGCCAGCGCGGTGACAATCGTGGCGTAGGCGTGCGCGACCTGCTCGCTGTGCCCTCCGGACAGCGGCTCCGCCGGCGCCCGATCCAGGTGCACCGTGAACAGCTTCCGCGTGGGATCGAGCGCCTTCGTGGCGACGACACTGACGCCGGGCGACGAGGTCTCCACCAAGAAGTGAGCGCCGTCCGCCCCGGAGATGATCAGGAAGTCGGCGCCCGAGGCATCAGGCACCGCCACCTTCGTCGCCGACATCGTTCCGTTTTCAGTCTCGATCTCCGAACGGTCGGGAGCCCAGCCCGAGCGCTCGTCCCACACGGCGATCGTCCCCCGCGCTTCTCCCTGCGCCAGTGGGCCGAGCCACCGCTCGCGTTGCTCGCTGGTCCCAGCGGCCGCCAGCAGCAGCGCGGCGCTCACGGTCGAAAACAACGGGCTCGGGGCCAGTGCGTATCCCATCTCCTCCTGGATCACGAGCAGCTCCACGGCGCCGAGGCCCAGCCCGCCATCGCCTTCGGGGATCATGACTCCTGGCCAGCCGAGCTCCGAGAGCTCGCGCCACCCCTCATCGGTGAACCCGCGCTCCCCTTCCGCCAGCTCCCGCATGACCTCCGGCTTGTAGCGAGAAGCGAGAAACTCGTTCGCGGTCCGCTTGATCGCCCGCTGGTCGTCAGTGAGATCGAAGTTCATTGAAGTTCAAACGTTCGGGCAAGCTGCGTCCGTTCAGCGCATCCTCGGCAATCCCAACACCCGCTCGGCGACGATGTTCTTGAGAATCTCGGTCGTCCCACCCTCGATCGAGTTGGCCCTTGCCCGCAGGAAGCGATACGCCCAGTCGTGGTTCGCGCTCAGGGCGCGGGGGCCAGAGATATCCATCGCCAGCTCGGTGAGGGCCTGGTTTACCTCGGACCAGTGCCATTTGCCGAGCGACCCCTCGGGGCCCGGGACGCCGCTTCGCATCGTTGCCGACAGGCTCCGGTAGGCGTTCAGGCGCAGCACCTCGGACTCGATCATCAGCTGCGCCAGGCGCTGACGGATGACCGGGTCGGCGCTCGTTACATGGCCGTCGCCGCCGCGCGTCTGGCCTGCGTACTCGAGCAGCTTTCCGAGCTCGATCTGCAGGCTCACCTGCAGTCCGAACGCCAGCGTGGCCCGCTCGTGCATCAGGGTGGTGATGGCCACTGCCCACCCGTTGCCCTCCCCCCCGACGATGTTCTCTTGCGGGATCCGGGCTTCCTCCATGAACAGCTCGTTGAATTCCGCTTCACCGGTGATCTGGACGAGCGGCCGGACCTGGACGGCGTCCTGCTCCATATCCAGTAGGAAGTAGGTGAGGCCCTTGTGCTTCGGCGCCTCTGCGTCCGTTCGCGCCACCAGCATGCACCACTTCGCGTGATGGGCGAGCGTGGTCCATACCTTCTGGCCCGTCACCACCCATTCGTTTCCATGGCGGACGGCGCGGGTCTTCACAGACGCCAGGTCGGAACCAGACTCGGGCTCGGAGAACCCCTGGCACCAGATCTCCTCCGCCGAGAGGATCGGCGCCAGATAGCGGCGTTTCTGCTCCTCGGTGCCGTGGGCGATCACGGTCGGGCCACCCATGGCCAGCCCGAGCACGTTGGCGGGGGTCGGGGTGCGGGCCCTTACGACCTCTTCGTTGAAGATGGCCTGCTCGATCAGGGTCGCTCCGCGGCCGCCGTAGTCCTCGGGCCAGGAGACGCCCGCCCATCCGGCCTCCTGCAGCTTGCGCTGCCAGTCACGGCGAAACTGGAATCCTGGCTCGTCGCCGGTTGGCTCATGGCCGGGATGGTTGTTCTCAAGCCACGAGCGCAGCTCGTCCCGGAAGGCTTCCTCGGCGGGCGACAGGGTCAGATCCACGGCTCAGGATCCTACCCTGGCGCTAGCCTCGGCCACGGCGATGTTCGATCCCGACCCCCAGCCCGAGGCCGGTCCCGAGCCCCAGGTCGTCGCCGAGGGGATTCCCGGCACAGACCTGCCCGGCCCCTATCCCGTCGGCTCCTACGCCGCGCAGCTCAGGCTTCGCCTTCGGCAGTTTGCGCGCGTTCAGCTGGTCGGCGAGCTGTGGGGAATGAGATCCAGCCGCGCTCGGGTGTACTTCGAGCTGCGCGATCCGCGCGGTGCGCTGCCCTGCTCGATGTGGCGCACCGACTTCGACGCACTCGGGGTGACGCTCTCAGACGGCGCGCGGGTGGTGGTCGCTGGCGGCTGCGACTACTACCCGGGGAGCGCGTCCGCCTCCCCGTCGTTCACGTTCGCGGTTTCGGAGCTACGCATCGCGGGCGAGGGCGACCTGCTCGCCGCGCTCGCGCGGCTGCGGCGCCAGCTGGCCGCCGATGGACTGTTCGAGCCGCAGAAGCTACTCAAACGTCCCCTCCTGCCGCGGACGATCGGCGTCGTGACCGGGGAGCGGGGCAAGGCTCGCGATGACGTGCTGGCCGGCCTTCGCCGCCGGGGATGGGCGGGACGAGTGGTGTGGGCGTTCGCGCCGGTGCAGGACAGGCACGCCGCCCCTCAGATCGCGGCGGCCCTTCGCGAGCTCGCTGCGCTCCAGGAGGTCGAGGTGGTGATCGTGGCCCGCGGCGGGGGCTCGCTGGCCGACCTGTTCGCGTTCTGTGACGAGGCGCTGTGCCGTACCGTCGCGCTGCTGCGGGTGCCCGTCATCTCATCCGTCGGCCATCACACCGATCGCACGCTGATCGACGACGTGGCGGCCGTGTGCTGCTCGACGCCGACGCACGCCGCCGAGGCCGCGGTGCCGGTCGACCTGCACGCGGCTCAAGCGGCGGTGACGGGCCACGCACGGCGCCTCCGGGACCATGGCCGGCGCGCCGTGCTGGCCCGCGCCCGGCTGCTCTCCCAGCTCTCACGTGCACCGAGCGAGCACGTTGCCCGGCACCGCGCTCGGCTCCACCAGCTGGTCCGCGAGCTGCGAGCCAGCGGGCGGCGCACCGCCGCCGATGGGCGATCGTTGGCGTCCGTGCATCTGCTCGTGCTGAGACGCAGTGCGGCCCGCACGCTCGCCTCAGAGGCTGCCCGCCGCCGCTCTGAGCTCGAGCGACTGGCCCTGGCACTCGCCGCTCACGATCCGGACCGCACGCTTCAGCGTGGCTACGCGATCGTCGAGGACCGCCGCGGACGGCTGGTCACGTCGGCGTCCGCGGCGCGGGCGGCGCGCGATCTGAACGTCCGTTTCCACGATGACGTGGTGCCGGCGGTGGTCCCAGACCCATGACCGAGGACCGCACCTATGAGACGGCGGTGGCCAGGCTCGAGGAGATCATCCGCCGATTGGACTCGGGTGAGGCCGAGCTGCGGGAGACGCTCGAGTTGATCCGCGAAGGCCAAGAGCTGGTGTCGTACTGTGCCGGCGAGCTCGAAGCCGTGACCCAAGGCCTCGAGGAGTTGCGCCTAGAGGAGCTCGTCGCGCGGTTGGAGCAGGGCGGGCGCGACTGAACATAGCCCCATGCGCTTGCTGATCGTCA
>VAWT01000306.1 GCA_005883415.1 Actinomycetota bacterium
TGAGCCGACCGTGTGCCGGAGCGCGTGCGCCACCGCGCCGGCGTCCACGAAGTGCCCAAAGTAGCGTGTCCCCTCAAAGGCGAAGGCGGCGATGCAGATCAGCGCGCCGGCAGCGATGACGACGACTACGGCCCCGACGAAGGTGTCGATACGTTCGTAGTTGATCCATCGCGGCGTGATGCGCTTGTCGACGATGTTCGACTGCTGAAAGAACAGCTGCCACGGAGCGACCGTGGTCCCGACGATGGCGATGATCAACAGGACCGCGGTGGAGGTCGCGCCGCCATGAATGCCGGGGATCACAAAATGACGGAAGATCTGCCCGCCCCGCGGGTGGACCATGACAAAGAGCGGGATCACCAGCAGGTTCGCGAACACGAACAGGAACATCGAGCGCTCCCACAGCCGGAAGCTGCCGCTGGCGCTCACGGCCATCAGACCGGCGGCGGCAACCGGTACGGAGACGTACTGGGATACGCCAAGGTAAGACAGCGCCAGGCTCACCCCGATGAACTCCGTGACGATGATCAGGAAGTTCTGTAGGAACAAGAAGCTCGCCTCGAACCACCCCCACCCGCGACCGAACCGCTCGACGATCAGCCGCCCATGGCCGACGCCGGTGACCGCTCCCAGCCGTACGACCATCTCCTGGTTGACGAGCAGCACCGGGACCAGCAGTAGCAGCACCCAAAGCAGGCTCGTGCCGTAGTTCTGGCCGGCTTGCGAATAGGTGGCGACACCGCCCGCATCGTTGTCGCCGACCATCACGATCAGTCCTGGGCCGACGATGGCCAGCAGCGCGAGAATGCGCGAGCGGAGGCTGCGGTGAGCCTCCTCGTGCTGCTTGATCGTGCCGAAGGCTCCGCGAATGTCTCCGGCGTGGGCGGAGTCGAGCACCGCGCGCTCGTGGGGCGCGGCCGAAGCCCGTGCCGACGGCGTGCCGACGCCGGCGGACGGCTTCGTCGTCATACGCTCGACCTCCTTTCTCACCCGCTAGCCGCGGCGTCCGCGGCCGGGGAGGGAGGTCACCTACTTCCGGGGATCAGATCTCCGAGGCGCCACCGACCACGCGGCCGCGAGCCTGCTACTTCGCGGTTGCTCGTCGTTGTCTTGGTATCCGTCGTGGTGCAGCATCAAAAACACCTCTGGTGCCAATTTTCAGGCTACCAGCGCGGCACCCCCCGGCCAACCGGGGAAACAGCCCGTTAACAGGTCCGGCCCTCAGCCCCGGGCCGCGCCGGCCCGCCGCCGCCACTCCTCGGGCACCAACAGCTCCAGCACGTCATCGACCGACACCACCCCAACCGGCTTGCCGTGCTCGTCCACCACCGGCATCCCCATCAGGTCGTAGTCGGTCATCAGCAGGGCCAGGTCCGGAAGGTCGGTCTCGGCGGTCACGGTGGGAAGCGGTGTTTCGATCAAGCTCGAAAGCTGTTCGCCTTCCGGTGCGCTCACGAGCTCGGCCAGCAGCACGGCGCCCGCCAGCCCCCCCGTCTCGTCCAGGACCCAGATCGTCAAGAGCTGTTCGGGCTCGAGCTCGGACGACCGGATGCGGGCGAGCGTCTCGCCCATGCGCGCGGCAGCCGGCGCCGAGAAGAAATCGGGATTCATGAGGCCACCGGCCGTCGATGGGTTGTAGCCGAGAAGCGTCCTGATCTTCCGCTGCGTTACCGCCGGCAGCAGGTTGAGGACGGGAAGGCGGCGCTCCTGGTCCAGCTCGAGCAACAGATCGGCCGCGTCGTCCGGCTCCATCCGGGCGAGCACGGCCGCGGCCTCCTGGTCGGAGCGCTCGCGTAGGAACTCGACCTGGTGCTCGTCGTCGAGCTCCTCGAACACGTCCGCCTCGAGCTCCTTGTCCTCGCCCACGGCGGCCATGATCTCCTCGCCTTCCTCGTGCGATGCGGCCTCGACCAGATCGGCGATCTGCGCCGGGTGCAGCCGCGCGATCCGCCTGACCGGAAGCTTCAGGCGCGAGGTCGGGACGTGTCCCACGAAGGCCTCCATGTGCTCCCACGGGACGAACTGGTCGTGCTCATCCTCGTGGCGCCGGAAGCGGCGGGGCAGCAGGCGCCGCAGCCTGACGCGGAAGCTCGGGTCGATTCCCGCCACCCGCCAGGTGCCGTCGCTGCAGACCAGATCGACCTCGCGTGCCTTCACGAGTCGCGCCTGATCCACATTGATCAGGCTCCGGTCAAGGATGTCAGCGCGCAGCAACACCTCGCCCGAGCGCCGCTCGAACTGGGCCAGGTTGAGCTTCGTCGTCGCCGCGTGGGCACCCGTCTGGTCCAGCCGCTCGATCCGGTGCGAGGGGACAAACAGCTCTCGGCCGCCGATCTTGGCCTTTAAGCCAACGACCGGTGGGGCCCCATCGCCGAGGTCCAGCCGCGCCACCACGTCTTCCACGCGACCGAGACGCTCGCCGGCCGAGTCGAGCAAGGGACCGCCGACCAACGAAGAGAGATGCAGGATCGCTTCGGGCATCCGCCGGAGATCGACAGAAAGGCTACCGCGCCCGGCGGTGGCTCATTCCTTCTCGCCTCGGGGAGGACTAGGCGGCCAGGATCCGGGCCGCCAACACTGCCGCATTGCGGGCCGAGTCGATACCGACGCAGGCCACCGGTACTCCGGGCGGCATCTGCGTGATCGACAGCAGGGCATCGAGGCCACCGGCCACTGACGTGCGGGTGGTGAGCGGCACTCCGATCACCGGAAGCTCCGAGTGGGCCGCCACGACGCCCGGCAGCGCTGCAGACAGTCCCGCCCCGGCGATGATGACCCGCAGCCCTCGCATGCGAGCGTTGCGAGCATAGTCGGCGACTTTGTCCGGCTCCCGGTGCGCCGACATGACCCGCACCTCGCAGCGAATCCCCCGCTCCTGCAGCTCCTTCTCCGCGGCCTCCATCGCCGGCAGGTCGCTTTTCGATCCCATCACGATCCCCACCAGCGGCGCATCGACCGCGATCTCCTCGAACTGCCCACCGGGCTCCGCCAAGGCCTCGAGCGATGGCTCGCGCGCCGTCGCGCCTTCTCCCTCAGCCACGCTGAGCCACCTTCAGCGCGATGTCTCGCCGCATCTGCTTGCCCGCAAAGCCGATCATTTCCGCCGCAGCATATGCGGCAGCCCGGGCCTCTGCCAGGTCGGCTCCCAGCCCGGTCACGTTCAGCACCCGCCCCCCAGCGGTCACCAGCTCTCCTGACGCCGCGTGGGCCGTGCCGGCGTGGGTGACGTAGACGCCCCCGGGAATGGAGTCCAGACCCGAAATCACGTCCCCCGAGGAGGACGACTCCGGGTACCCGGCGCTGGCGAGCACCACCGTGACCGCCGACTCCTGCGCCCAGTCCAGCTCGGCCCCGTCCAGGCCTCCGCGGACCGTGGCCCGTTCCAGCAGAGCCAGCAGATCGGACCGCAGCCGCGGAAGGATCGCCTGCGTCTCGGGGTCGCCGAAGCGGACGTTGAACTCGAGCACCTTCGGTCCTTGGTCGGTCATCATCAGACCGGCGTAGAGGACGCCGTGGAACGGGGTCCCTCGGCGCGCCAGCTCGTCGAGCACCGGCTGATGCACCGTGCGGCATATTTCGGACGCGCGGGCTGCGTCCACCTCGGGCACCGGCGAATAGGACCCCATCCCGCCGGTATTGGGACCCCGGTCACCGTCGAAGATCCGCTTGTAGTCCTGGGCCGACGCGAGCGGAACCGCGCCCCGACCGTCATCAAGGCGGACGGGCTGGCGGCGGGTAAGGGCGTTACGGTGGCGACCGACGAGACCCAGGCACGGGAGGCGCTCGAACAGCTGCTGGTCGACCGTCGTTTCGGCACGGAATGCGTCGTGGTCGAGGAGCACCTGGAGGGGGAGGAGCTATACCCCTCCACCGCGGCCGCGGCGGCGCTGGGCCCGAAGCAGCGGATCCCGAGATCCGCGAGGGCGTCGGCGACCCCCTTGACCAGGGGGGCTTCGGGGCCCACGACGACGAGGTCCGCCTCCTCGTCGCTGGCCGCTCCTACGACGGCGTCGATGTCATCGGCGGCGACATCGAGTACCCGGGCATCCGCGGCGATCCCTGCATTGCCCGGCGCGCAGAGGAGCTCCGGCGCTCTCCGGGAGCGAGCCAGGGCCTGCACGATCGCGTGCTCGCGGCCGCCGCCGCCGAGCACGAGCACGCGGGGTGGTGATGCGGACGCGTTCAGATCGAGCCGATGAAGTCGTCGATCGGGATGGCGCTCAGCGTCTCGTACTTCGCCGTACCGCGCGAGCCGAGCTCGAGCGAGACGCGGGCGATCGTCTTCTCGTCGGGCGCCTCGACCACATTGACGAAGTCGAAATGGCCGAGCGTCGCCCACTGGGCCTTGACGGTCGCCCCCAGCTGCTCGATCTCGCGATTTACCTCTCTGATACGCGAGGGGTTGTTCTTGATCGTCTGAACGCCGTCCGGGGTGAGGGTAGAGAGCATGATGTACGTGGCCACGCCGTATCCTCCTGTGCTCGTGGTTGCGAGGGCACCGTTGTACCCGATTCACCGGCGGCTGAGACGCACGGTCGCCTCCGCCGTCTGCGCGGCGGCGGCTGTGTTTGTCTTCGGTGCCGCGGTGGCACAGGCCGACCTCGGCCCCACACCTACGCTCACCCCAGACCGGAGCTGTTACGTGGTCGGCCAGCCGGTCCAGCTCAGCGGCTCGGCGTTTGCGCCGTACAGGAGCTACGTGGTCTCGATCGACGGCGTCTACCTGGGTAGCAGGACCACCGACGGCATTGGGAACTTCTCGGTCCCGCTACATCCCGGCGGCCTGCCGGCAGGAGCCGCCGAGCACTACGACCTGGTCGAGGTCACCGACGGCACGACGAGCGCCGAGACGAACTTCACGCTTACCCGGCGAGCGGGGTTCCGCATCGCGAACCTCACGGGGGCGACTCGCACACTCACCGGTCGGTTCGTGGTTTGGGGCTTCTCGCTCACCGGTGTCAGCAAGCCGCTGTACCTGCACTACCTCAACCCGTCAGGAAAGCTCCGCAAGACGGTCTGGTTGGGGACGACTGGCGGGGCCTGTGGCTATCTGCGCACCGTCGTGCGTCGAATCTTCCCGTTCACGGTGTCGGCTGGCACGTGGACGCTCCAGGTTGACACGCAGCAGCTCTACTCCCGCCAGGCCCCCGGACCGAGGGTCCGGATCCGCGTGGTCATCTCCTGAGCGGATAACCTGCGGTCCTGGTGGACGAAGGACTACCGATCGCGTATGAGGTGCTCGACAAGGGAGTGCCCGTGTACGCCAGCGGTGGAGAGCAGGTGGGGACGGTTGACCATGTCGTCAGCGCCGAGCGCGAGGACATCTTTCACGGCGTAGTGATCCGCACCGCTTCACAGAAGCGTTTCGTCCCCGCGGATCAGGTCGCTTCGATTCACGAGCGAGGCGTCGATTTGACGATCGACGCAGCCTCTGCGGCGGCGCTGGAGCAGCCGCACGGGGGGGCGCCGGCATGGAGGGCCAACGAGCCGGGGACAACGCCCAGTCGGTGGAGGGAAATGCTGGACCGCCTCCGGCTCAGGGATCCGCACCGCAGAAACTGGTCTGAGGAGGATTGAGCCATATGGCCGAGGAGCGGCTGAAATTCAACCTGGATGAGGCTGACATCCCGGCCGCCTGGGTCAACCTGATGGCCGACCTGCCTGGCGAGGCCCTGCCGCCGCTTGACCCGCGAAGCAAACAGCCGGCGGAGCCGGCGTCGCTTTCCCCGATATTTCCGCTGGGGCTGATCCAGCAGGAGGTCTCACCCGAGCCTGAGATCGAGATTCCCGGCCCGGTACGCGACGCCTACCGGCTCTGGCGCCCAACCCCGCTCTACCGCGCGCGGCGGCTCGAACAGGAGTTGGGCACTCCGGCGCACATCTACTACAAGTACGAAGGCGTCTCGCCACCCGGATCACACAAGCCGAATACCGCGGTCGCCCAGGTCTACGAGAACGCCGCCGCGGGGATCAAGAAGCTGACGACCGAGACCGGCGCGGGCCAGTGGGGATCGGCGTTGGCGTTCGCCTGCCGGCTGTTCGGCTTGGAGTGCGAGGTGTGGATGGTCGGCTCGAGCTACGACCAAAAGCCCTATCGCCGGTCGATGATGGAGGTGTGGGGAGCTACGGTCCACCGCTCGCCGTCTGATCGGACCGAGGCTGGGCGTTCGCAGCGCGAGCACACCACCGGTTCGCTGGGGATCGCGATCTCGGAAGCAGTCGAAGTGGCCGCTCAGAACGCCGACACGAACTATTCGCTCGGTTCGGTTCTCAACCACGTGCTGCTGCACCAAACAGTGATCGGCCAGGAGGCGATCGCCCAGCTTCAGCTCGCCGGCGAGGAGCCGGACATGGTTATCGGCTGCGTCGGCGGCGGCTCAAACTTCGCCGGCTTGGCGATCCCATTCCTGCGCCGGGTGATCCGAGAAGGCATCGGGATGCGCTTCATCGCCGCCGAACCTGCCGCGTGCCCGACGCTGACTCGGGGCGTGTACGCGTACGACTTCGGCGACACCGTGGGGCTCACGCCGCTGATGCCCATGTACACCCTGGGTCACGACTTCGTACCACCGCCGGTGCACGCCGGCGGCCTCCGCTACCACGGAGACTCTCCGTTGGTCTGTGGCCTCGTCAGGCAGGGATTGGTGGAGCCTCGGGCCTACCGGCAGAACGAGACCTTCGAGGCGGCCGTGCAGTTTGCGCGTGCCGAGGGGATCATCCCCGCCCCGGAGCCTGCCCACGCAATCCGCGCGGTGATCGACGAGGCCGACGCCGCGCGCGAGGCCGGCGAGGAGCGGGTCATCCTGTTCGGGCTATGCGGCCACGGCCACTTCGACCTGAGCGCCTACGACGCCTACCTGGCCGGCCAACTCGAGGATCCGGAGTTCTCCGAGGCCGACATGGACGCGGCGCTGGCGCGCCTTCCCGAGGCGCCGGCGCTGGCGTAGCGCGAGATCAATCGCGAGCATTGGCGACGCCCGCCACCCCCCGGGGCGCCGCGTCGCCTTCCCCCTGGTAGGTGCTTGGTTGACAGCGGCATCGGGCCACGTCAGGATCGGCCCGTCAATCACCTAATAAGGGGGTAACGAGTGAATTTTGTAGTGCTGGCCGAGCACACCGCCGAGGTATGTCCGACGAGCAACGCGAAGACCATGGACTTGATGTCCGAGATGGCGCCGCAAGTTCCCGGCATTGCCGAGAAGAACGGCGTCACGATCGTCGCGGGGCCATACGTGAACCGCGAGCACGTCATCGTCGCGATCGTGGAGGCGGACACCGCGGACGCAGTCGATGGGTTCCTCGTCGAGAGTCGGTTGGCTCACTAGAACAAGGTGCGCGTGCTGCCGTCGCACTCGATCGAGGAGGCCATGCAAGAGGTTCAGAGCAACACGCCGCTGTTCTAGGTGGCGGCATCTGGGGGCTCGAAGTGGCTTGGGATGTTCCCCCCGATATCGGGGGGAAACATCCCACAGCCTTCTGGAAGGGCGCCTATACCGCGGCCGCCGACGCCGTCGGCGCCTCGGCCCGCTCCAGCACGATCTCGCCATCGGCGGCGTCCACCCGCACGGTGTCGCCGGGCAGGAAGCGACCCTCGAGGATCGCCAGCGCCAACGGATCGACGAGCCGCTTCTGGATGACTCGCTTCAGCGGCCGGGCGCCGTACGTCGGGTCGTAGCCCAGGTTCCCGAGAAGCGTCCGCGCGGCGTCCGTCAGCTCGAGATCGATGTCGCGTTCGCGCACCCGCTCGATCACACGAGCGACCTGGAGATCGACGATCTCTGAGATCTGCTCGCGGGTCAGCGGCTGGAACTCCACGATGTCATCGAGCCGGTTGATGAACTCGGGCCTGAAATGGGCCTCGATTCCGGCACGGCCGCCCGGGATGTTCGAGGTCATGATCAGCACCGTGTTCTTGAACGACACAGTCCGGCCCTGGCCGTCGGTCAGCCGTCCGTC
>VAWT01000307.1 GCA_005883415.1 Actinomycetota bacterium
GCTGCGGATCCGCGATGAAGGAGTACGGCGAGCTGCTCGAGACTGGGCAGGCCCGGGCCTTCTCGGAGCGCGTACGGGACGTCACCGAGCTGCTCGCATCCGTGCCCCGGCGAGCCAACCTTGGGCCTGTGCCGCTGCGGGTCGTCTACCACGATGCTTGCCATCTCGCGCATGCCCAACGGGTGCGCGACGAGCCTCGGGAGCTGCTCGAGGAGATCCCGGACCTCGAGCTGCTCGAGGTCCCTCAGGAGCGGGAGATCTGCTGCGGCTCGGCCGGGATCTACAACCTGGTACAGCCGCGGGCGGCGGCCGAGCTAGGGGCTCGGAAGGCCAGGCACCTACTCGAGACCGGCGCCCAGGCTATCGCCGCCGGAAATCCGGGTTGTGCCGCCCAGCTCGACCTGCATCTGCGCGAGCTGGGCCAGCCGCTCCCGATTCACCATCCCGTCGAGCTGCTGTGGCGCTCGATCGCCGCGGCTAACGGGTCGTCCCGCGCAAACCCGACTTGAGCGGGGCCTCAGTGCTCGATCTTGCGGGCCACCTGGCCGAACGCCGCGAGCGCTGGCTTTGCCCTCACCTGCCCGCTGTGGAATGACAGCAGGCCCGAGAAGTTGAACGGGTCCGCCGCTTGGTACTCGTCGCCCATCCATGTGTACCAGTAGAAGCCGAGCAGTCGCAGCGATCGTCGGTTGGCTGCCAGTAGTGGCAGCAGCGCCCGTGCGTTGCGCGCCTGACCGGCCTCGGTCGTCTCGAAGTCGTATCTCCGTGACTGCTGACGTCCCGTGGACAGCCACCCCACCTCGCCGGCGATCATCTGCTTGTTGCTATCTCTTCCTAGTTTCATGGACGTGCGCACGAATCCTAGGATCTGGATCACCCCTGCTGGCTGCTTCGTGTAGGCGTGTACGTCGACCACGTCGAACAGGCGCCGCGCACCCGGAACGCGATAGATCGTGAGCAGTAGCCGCCAGGAGTAGTTGGGGAGCGAGGCGAGCACCACCTTGGCCCCCGAGTCGGCTTTCTTGATGGCGGCATGGGCCACGCGCAGCAGCGCGACGTAGCTGGGGGCCCATGGCCGCGTGGGCCAGAACTGGGACAAGTTAGGCTCGTTCCAGGCCTCCCACATTCGGATCGGCCGGCGGGGGAGGTCCGGGTGTTGGCTCCAGAAGCTTCCGTGCGGTCCGTAGCGCCCGATCAGCGTCGAGAAGTACCACCCGTATGGTTGGTTGTCGCGCGGGCGCGCCAGACCAAGCACGGTCCGGGGCCCAGCGTCCCAGGAAGGCGCACCGATGACGGTCGGCAGCACAGTCATTCCGTTGGCCGCGGCAGCCGCCACGATCTGGTCAGTGCCTGCGAAATCGGTTGGGACGCCGCCCGCGCCATTCACGAATCCTCCAGATTGGCTCGCCGGTACCTGGGCCCAGCTCGCATACGGCTGCGCGACCGACCAGCTGAACACGGCGCGGATGTTCTGCACGCCCCTCGAGCGCATCAACCCGAACTGGCTCGGCAGCGTCACACCGTCTTGGGCGTTGAGCATGGGGCCATCGATATTCATCCCCACGAACCCCCTGGGCACGGGCGTTCCTGGCAGCCGTCCCGCGGCCACGCCCGGCGCGACCATCGTGACCGCCACCGCCAGAACCATCGCTCTAAGTGGGCGCATGTGCGGCGCGAGTGTAGTTACACCTCGCTTGACGTGAGCCACACGCACGCGGTGGGCTGAGACAGCGGGCTCGGTCCGCCTTCGCTACGGTGCGGCGCATGAGCTATCGCACGACCGTCGCGGTCGTGCTCGCGCTCGCTGCCGCCGCCTGCGGGTCCGCTAAGCCCTCGACGACGGCGCGCTCGACGGCGCCCGCGAGTACGCCCACGTCCGCCTCGACCACGACGCCGAGCACGCAGACGGCCGCTCGCTCGACCACAGCCGCCTCGACGACTTCCCAGGCGAGGTCGACCCCCTTCCCCACGCCTGCCGGAACGCCGCCGGCGTCCGACGGGCTACGCCAAACCGCTGGCTACTCGACCTATGAGCTGTGCGCCAGCCAATGCTCGGGCGCCGTGCCGGCATCGCTCCGGCGTGCCCTTCACATCCCGGCGCTCGGCTCCGGGGGCTCGTGCCCGGTGTCCGTGGGCAGCGGGCCGGTCAGGCCGGCACCCACGACACAGCTCGCGCTTACTCCGTTCGTCGGCAGCACTTGGAAGGGAGCGCAATTCATGTGGCACGCCTCCGGCTATTCGGGCCCGATCCTGATCCGCGGGAGGCAGCTCGGCGGCTCAGGGGCCGTTGGCTTTGGCGAGGGCCATGTTCCGTACGACGAGCTCCAGCTGCTCGGAACCGCGATGGGCGCCCCGCCGGGGCAGTGGCCGTCCTTCACCCGTGTGCAAGGGCCGGGCTGCTACGCCTACCAGGCCGATGGGACGACTTTCAGCTCGGTGATCGTGTTCCGGGCAGCGTAGGCGCGGACACCGCGCAGCGCTCAGCCGCGTGGCGGCCACGGTCCTACGCCGAGTACATCGCCTCGATCTCTGCCTGGTACTTGGCGGCGATCGGCTTGCGCTTGAGCTTCATCGTCGGTGTGAGTTCGTCGCCGCCGGGATTCCACTCCCCCGGCACGACCGTGAACCTCTTGAGTTGCTCTACCCGCGCCAAATGCGAATTCGCCTCGTCGATCGCCTGCTGGACCGCGTCGACCACCTTTGGCTCTCTCGCAAGCTGCTCGAGCCTCTCGCCGTCGATCCCCTGCTGCTTTGCCCATTGGGGCGCGTAATCAGTGTCGAGCACGATCAATGCCGTGTTGAATGGCCGGCCGTCGCCAATCGCCACGGCCTGGCCGATCAGCGGGCTGGCGGACTTGATCTCCGCCTCGATGTTCGCCGGCGACATGTTCTTCCCGGCGGCGTTGATGATCAGCTCCTTCTTGCGATCTACGATCTTCAGGTAGCCGTCCTCGTCGATCTCCCCGACGTCGCCTGTACTGAGCCAGCCTTCGGCGTCGATGGCCTCCGCGGTCTTGGCGGGCTCGTTGCGGTAGCCGAGCATCAGAAATTCGCCCCGGCAAAGGACCTCGCCGTCGTCGGCGATCCTCAGCTCCACCCCAGGGGCGGGCGGCCCGACGGTGCCGATCTTGACGGCCCCCGGCCGGTTACAGGTACCGAAGCCGCAGGTCTCTGACATGCCCCACAGCTCGGCCAGCTCGATCCCGATGGCGTGAAAGAACTCGAGCACCTCGACCGGCGTGGGGGCGGCGCCGACGTTGACCGCCACCGCCTGATCGAGTCCTAGCATCTGGCGCAGGTTCGAGAACATCTGCTCGTCGGCCTGCCCGACGCGCGTCTCGAGCTCCTCAGGGACGGGTTGCTTTTGCTGCCTGAGCCGCACTCGCTCGATCGAGGCGGCCAGGGCTTCCTCCATCGGTTTGCGCTGCTCCTCGGGCTGGCCGTGCAGCATCGCCTCCAAGCCGGCCTTGAGCTTCTCCCAGATCCGCGGCACGGCAAAGAACCAGGTGGGCCGGACCTGCGGCAGATAGGAGACGACTTCTCGGGGGTTCGGCGCGCACGTGATGGTGCCCGCGTAAATCGTCGGGATGTAGTGGTGGGCCATGCGCTCGGCGACATGGGCGGCCGGTAGCCACGAGACGACGCGCCCGCCGGGTCCAAAAGGGACGATCTGCTCGACCGCCTGGGCCGAGAACATGATGTTGTGGTGGGAGAGCTGAACGCCCTTGGGCTTGCCCGTCGTACCCGAGGTGTAGATCAGCGTTACCACGTCGTCGGGCTGGATCTCAGAGGCGGCGCCAGCGACGTCGAATTCCGGGTTCGAGCCCTCTACGTTCTCAAGCGACACCGCTCCCTCAGGAGCCTCGCCGTCGACAACGATCACGTGCTCGAGCGATGGCGCGCGCTCGCGCACTTCGAGCATGGCAGGTAGGTGCGCCTGCTCGACGATCGCCATCCGCGAGCCGGCATCGCCGATCAGGTACTCGATCTCCTCGGGCGGATAGGTCTGGTAGATGGAGAACGGGGTCGCCCCCAACATCGCGGCGGCGAGGTCAACGACGTGGAACTCGGGCCGGTTGGACAGCATGATCGCGATCGTGTCCCCGCGCTTCAGTCCCAGCTTCGCCAGCCCGCCGGCGACGGCGTCCACGCGTTCGAGCAGCTCCGCCCACGTGAGTGAGACGCTGTCATCAGGAACGCGCACGGCGACGATGCCCGGGTTGTTGGCGGCGGTGCGCCGCAGCGCCTCGGTGAGCGTGGGCGCTTCGGTAGCCGGTCCAGCAGCGGCCGTGATCGTCGTGCTCTCCATCTCCCTCACCACCTGTATAGATGCCGTGAACTGCGGCTAACGCTACCGCTAATGGGCGTTGAAGCCTTGACCGGTAAGCGTCGTGATGTCGTTTGAGAGGCCGATCACGAACACCAGCACGATCAA
>VAWT01000458.1 GCA_005883415.1 Actinomycetota bacterium
CAGGACGCGGGCGCCAAGCGGTTGAGCCGTCCGGGTCAACCCGTAGAGCACGGCCTGAATGTCGCGGCCGACCCAGACGGGCACTGCGAAGGCACCGTGGATGTGTTCTTGGGCCACCTTGTGATCGAAGTGATGGCTGACGACCGTGGAGTGCAGGTAGTCGTTTGTTGCCCGCCGCTGAAGGTGCCGATGATGGCGCCGTTGGCGGTGCCGATGTTTGCAACGTGAGAGGGCCCCGTCGGCGTGGTGCCGGACGGGGCCTGGTCGGTGTGGTGGCGGGCTGGTCGTCAGGGTGGCGCGGCTGTGATCATTCGGTGGTGACCTCGGCGACGGCGGTGCGGGCGGATTTCTCGTCGACGATGGCGTTGTCGGCGGCGAAGGCGGCGACAAGGGCTTGCACGGCGATGTTGTTGACCGCTCGCGGGTAGCCGCGGCTGGTCTGGTGGATCAGCGCGACGGCGTCGTCGGAGAACAGGGTGTCGCTGCGCCCGGCTAGGGCAAGGTGGTGGCGCAGGTAGCTGCTGGTCTCGTCGGCGGTCATCGGGGGCATGGCGTAGCGCAGCCCGATCCGTTGATCCAGGGCGGCCAGTGCGCCGAGTTTCATGCGTCGCCGCAGGGTCGGCTGGCCCACGAGCAAACACGCGAAGGGGCTGTGGGAGTCCATGTCGTGATTGGTCAGCATCCGGATCGCTTCGAGCTGGGCGTGATCGAGCAGGTGTGCTTCATCGATGACCAGCACCGGGGTGCGGCCGCGTTCGGCCTGTTCGGTGGCCAGCAGGTCCGCGGTTTGGGGTACCAGGGTGGCGTGGTGGGTCAGTGGATGCCCGCCGAGGGTCAGCACGATCTGGTGGTGGATGCCGCGCACCCCGACGGTGGGGTTGGGCAGGTAGATGATGCTGTGCCGGGTCGGGTCCAGCGCGGATAGTGCGGCGCGCACGGCCACGGTCTTGCCGGCGCCGACTTCGCCGGTGATCACCCCGATGCGGCGTTCGGTCACGCACCAGCCGATACGGGCCACGGCCTCACCGTGACTGGCGTGGCGGTGCAGCATTCCGGGTGCTAGGTCACGGCCGAACGGGGTATGGGTGAACCCGAAGAACCCTTGCAGACGCTCGATCATGATTGCACCTGCCCGTCGGGGTCGAGGGGCAGGTGGGGCTGGTCGAGATCGTGGGCGGACTGCTGCGCGCTGCCGGCTAGGGCGGCGTAGTTGACTTTTTGGGCGAGTTCGGCCTGGTGGGTGGCATCGAGGAGGCGGGCGTAGTCGATCCCGGTGGCCGGCGGTGGGGCCGGTGGTGTTTCCGGTCGGGCCTTGGGGTGGGCATGGCGGCCGATGTGGTGCGGTATCGCCGTCCCGGCCGGGACGCCGGCCACGCGGACCTCGATGCGGGTCAGGTCGAACGGGTCCCGGAGTGGGCAGGGGGAACGGACCACCGGCTTGCCATCGGGCCAGCGGGGCCTGGCCGGTCTCGGAGTGGATCTGGCGGTGGTAAACCGTCTCGACCCACGCGGTGAACAGCCGATTGAGTTCGAGCAGGTCGCCCACCAGGTGTCGCCCGGTTTGGTCGGGCTCGCCGGTGAGCTCGACGAGGAACTGCTCGCGCACGGTGCGGAAGAAGCGTTCGATCTTCCCGCGGCCCTGAGGGCGGCCGGGGGTGGAATGGACCAGTCGGATGCCCAACTTCGCGCACGCGCGCAGCAGCCACGCATCGACAAATGCGCTGCCGTTGTCGACATACACGCCGGTCGGAACACCTCGGCTGGCCAGCGCGGGGCGCAGCGCCGCGGCTAGGCGCACGGTGTCCTCAGCAAAACTGAACCGGTGCCCGACCGCGACACGAGAATGATCGTCGAGGAAGGCGAACAGATACGTCTTTCGCCCGCCTAACCGGAGGCCATGCAGCGCATCCCCGGTCCACAGCTCGTTGGGCGCGGTGGCCTCAAAACGCCCGAACACCGGCTCTGCCGGCCGATCGGCGGCGAGGCCGACGTTGTCGGCGAAGTGGCGTTGCAGGGTCCGCTCGCCCGGTGCCCACCCGATCTGGGCGCGCAGGATGCGCCGGACCTGGGCCGCGGTGCGCTCGGGGTTCTCCCGCTTGAGCGCGATCGCGGTCTCGACGACCTCCACCGGCAACCGGGGGCTGGACTGGCGCGGGCTGGGCACCAGCGCGTCGAACCCGCCGGCCCGCCAGGCCCGAATCCAGCGGTCCAGGGTGTCGCGGGAGATCGGCACCGCCCGCCCGGAAGGGTCCAGATGTTGCTTCGCGGCGATCTGGCGCACCAACCGGCCCCGAGCCTTGGGCGACAGCGCCGGATCGGCTGCCTCCCGAATCAACTGGTACCGGAATAGCCCGATCGCCCGAGCGCGCTCGGTCCGCGCCGCTGCTTCGTCATGTCTCACTGTCATCGGACAGTCCCCTCCTGGTCACGCTGCGTCGATAAACAACAGGTGCGCCGCAGGATCGCCGAGATGATCAGCTAACGTCAGGGTCAATTCGTGTTGATCGCCTTCCCGGCCAGCCCGGGGCGAGCAACCGCCCGTTCGAGATCGCCGCCGCCATCGCCCAGACCGGCACCTCGCCGGTGTCAAACCGCGTACCCAGCGCACCGGCGGCCGCCGTGAGCGCGCCGATCGCGTCCGCCCACACCGAGCCAGCCGGGCCGGGCATCACCGGGTCCGCGGCCAGCGCCCGACACCAGCCGGTGAACACCACCCGCACCGCCTCCACCCGACCGGCAAACCGGCGTAACCAGCCACGCACGGTCTCCGCGGCACGTCCCAGCTCAACCGCGATCCGCCGGTGGCCGGCGCCGGCGGCCTTGGCCGCCAGAGCCGCGCCGATCACCGCCGC
>VAWT01000308.1 GCA_005883415.1 Actinomycetota bacterium
ACCGTCCACACGACGGCTCCCCCGAGTTGGGCAGCGTATCGGTCGACCCACAGCTCCTGCTTCGGCGTGCCCATCCCGACCAGCACGATGTGGGGCCGGTGGGCGTTGATCTCCTCGATCACCCGCTCGTTGTGCGGCGAGTGGAGCTCGAAGTAGCCGTGGTGGGCCCCTACCACGTCCAGTCGCGGATGCCAACGTCGGAGCCGCTCCGCCGCCTCACGTGCGATCGGAGGCTCCGAGCCCAGCAAGTAGACCGAGTGCCCCGCCAGCTCGCAGAGCGCGGCGAGCCCCCAGATCCAGTCAGCTCCCGTCATCCGGTGCGGAACGGGAAGATTCAGCACCCGAGCCGCTAGCCGGACGCCGTAGCCGTCGCAATACACCAGGTCCGCCCGCCTGAGAGCTCCGCCCAGACCGGGGGTCACACGCGACTGATTGACGACATGAGCGTTGACATACATCACGCGCCGCGTCCACGGCTCCGAGGCCCAGATCGAGATCGTTCGCAACAGCTCGGTCGGCTGTGCGAGATCGATCGGTATGTCGAAGATCGCCGCCGCCGGCCGGGAGCCATCGATGAAGGCCCGTGCCCGGTCGCCTGAGACTGTGAAGGTCGACTGCGCCGTCACGCCGGCTGCATGGTAAGACCTGGGGATGGCGGAGCGCCCCCTCACAGAGCTCGCGCCGCGAGCGGTGATCCTGACGGAGCCGGCGATATCAGCGGCCCCAGCGGTCCGAGCGTTGTCGGCACAGTCAACTGCGCCCGCCGACGTAGTGGTGGGCAATATCGAGGACGTGCAACGTTTGGAGCACGACTGGGTCTGGTTGCTCGACGCCGGCGTGGTGCCAGACCCCGGCGCGCTGGCTGCGCTACTCGCGGCCCGCAAGCAGCTACCGGCTGCGGTGCTCCTCGCCAGTCGAGTGCTAACCACTCAAGGCGAGCTCGACTCCGTGTCTCTGCCAGTGATCGCGGTCCATGATCCCGCTCGGGTCCTGGCCGCACTCGAGCGCCGGGTGGTGCCGTTGATCGCCGCCCGCCGAGGTTCGCTTCTGATCCGCGCCTGCGATCTGACCCGGCGCGAGACGGGCGCATCCGGAGCCTCGCTGCGCTGGAGCGCCAGACTCTTGCGATCCCAGCTAGGGGTGCTCGTGCCGGCAAGCGTCGCGGTGCGTTCGAGCGGTGCTCAGTACCACGGGGCAGCCCGCCGGCTCGCGGAGGAGGTCGGCGCGCTGGCGGCAGTCGACCGGCGAGATCGCCTGTGGCTTGCCGCGCACCTTGCCGAGCGGGCGTTAGGGCGCCATCCTAAGCCCATCGCCAATGCCATGCAGGACGGCGGAAACGCTCGCCGCGGTGCGGGAGCGGGCGATGTAGGACAGTGAAGTTGAGAGCAGCGTCCAGAGTCTGATCAGGCGGTCCCGAGCGGGCCGGTCAGGTCCGCGTGCGGTGAGCAGGGTGTTGCGCACGTGGTAGTAGAACCGAGAGGGCTCGGCCGCGGTGAAGCTGTGTGGGAACTCCGTATCGTGCAGCACGACGCTTGCGGGGACGAAGTAGGCGTCCTCGCCGCCGAGCACGATCCGGCTCGTATATTCCACGTCGTCGCCCCACAGGAAATAGTGCTTAGGGGGAAGGCCGAAGCGGTCGATCACGCGGCGGTGGATCAGCAAGGACACGAAAGTGGCGGCACGCACCGGCATCAATCCGCGCGTCGCCGCTGCGATCACGCGCTCGGGGCGCCTGCGCTCCAACGTGGGGAAGTTCAGGGGGTGCACCGATCCGTCTCGCCACAGGGGCGTGCTGACAAAAACCGAGGGCTCCGATGCCGCTGCAAAACCGGCGACTGCCTTCAGCAGCTCCTCGAGCGCGCCGCTCTCCGGCACGGTGTCGTCATCCATCAGCCAGAGCCATTCTGCGCCCCCGGCGTGGGCCTGTGCCAGACCCCTGTGAAAGCCGCCGGCGCCGCCCTCGTTGACCGTCAGTGCAAGCACCTCAACCTGTTGGTAGCGCTCGGCGAGCATCGCCCTGGTGCCGTCAGTCGAGGCGTTGTCGACGACCATGATCCGATCGGGTGGCCGTCGCTGCATCAAGATCGCGTCGAGACAGCGACTTAGGCTCTGGCGGCGGTTGTGCGTCACCACCACCGCCCACACCGACTCCATGTCGCCGGCGCTCATATCTTCAGCGAGGCCGTGTGCTTGGGGTAGAGCTCGCCCCGCGCACCGTAGAAGTCCTCATGGCGCGAGCGAAGGTAGCCGGCCATACCGTCCCGATGTCGGCTCGAACGCCACAACGCGAGTGGGCGCCGGAGGTAGAACCACGGCGAGCTGAACTCCCGAAATCCTTGGCGGTAGAGCCGCGAGACCTGCCGCCGCACCGGGTCCCGCCTACGCAGACCGGAGTAGATGCCGCTCAGCAGTGCGGGTAGCGCTCGCCAGCGTGGGGGGAAGCGGGCCACGTCGAGCATCGACTTGGCAGTCAGGTTGACCAACGCCAAGACGGCGTCGCCCGGGCGCAGCAGCTTGGCAGCGATATAGGCCAGGTGACGGGTGTGGGTGCAGTAGGTGGCGACGGTGGGGGTTTCCATCGGCGGCTTCGCGTGCACAGCGCTGACCTCCGGCAGGAACAGATGGCGGAAGCCGCGGTCCAGCAAGCGAATCGTGAACTCGAGCTCGTTTCCCCAGATGAATATCTCCGGATCGAAGCCGCCGAGCTCGTCGACCGCGGCGCGGGCGATCAGCGCCGCGGAGCCCCAGAATGAGAGAAGCCCCACCCGATAATCGGCGCTGAACTCATAACCTGGATCGAAGGAGCTGAGCACCCGGAACGAAACCAGTTGGGCGCGCTGTGCCTCGGCGGCAGCGACGGCGTGCCTCAGCGCCTCTCCGCTCAGGTAGCAGTCGTCGTCGAGGACAAGGAAGTAGTCGCCGCGCCCAGCTTCAAAGCCACGCGTCCAGCCGGCGGCCCCGTTGTTGGCATTCTCGATCAGGCGCACGTCGGGGAACTGGCTGCGCAGCATCTCGCCGGTCCCGTCGCTGGAGGCGTTATCGACGACGATGAACTCGAGCCGCTCTGTCGGGTACTCGAGCTGCTCGTGCATGACGCGCAAGGAGCGCGCCAGTAGCTCCCGACGGTTGTGGGTCAGGATGTTGACCGTCACCAGCGGCGGAGAGTGCACGGGGACCGACATGCGCGGATTCTCCCGGCTCGCGGGCGAACTGCGCGCTCAGCGCCTACGCTGCCGGCGAGATCCCATTGAGAAGCGCGTTTTTGATCCTGTCCTCCGATGAGGCGCCGTTACTCGAGCACTCGCTGGCGGCGGCGGTCGGCGAGCAGTTCGACGAGGGACTCGTGATCGACAACGCGTCGAGCGACGCCACCGCGGCGCTGGCCAGCCGCCATGGAGTGCCGAGGCTCCGGCTCGAGCGACGGCTTCCCTACACCGAGGCCATGAACGCGGGTCTTCGGAGCGTGGAAGGCGACGCGATAGCGATGCTCCAGGCAGATACGTTCATCACCCCCGGCTACCGCGAAGCGTGCCTGCGCGCCCTGTGGCAGTCCGGCGTAGGGGCGGTTGCGCCGAAGCTGTTGCGAGCCACGGGGCCGCGACCCGAAGATCGGCTCGAAGCGATCGACGCCGCCGGCATGTGGGTCGACCGGCGGCGCAAGAACGGACTCGCGGGCCACGGACGGCGGGAGCTTCATTTTCACAGGGCGGGGGAGGTGTTCGGCGCTGATGGGGCGGCCGCCGTCTACCGCCGCGAAACGCTCGAGGACTGTGCGGTTCTCGATCAGGTTTTCGACGAGAACATGCCGGGCTGGGCCTGCGACGCCGACTTGGCCTGGCGCGCCCGCCTGTTCGGCTGGCGGGCTTGGTACGCGCCCGACGCGGTCGTACATCACATCCGCAGATACAGCCCCTCGACGCGGACCGGGATGAGCGCCGCCGATCGGCGCACCCAGTTCCGCAACCGCTACCTCATGATCGTCAAGAACGACTCGCCGTCCGACCTCCTGCGCGACCTCGGTCCGCTGCTGCTGTACGAGCTGTTGGCCGCTGGCTACGCGCTGCTACGCGAGCGCGAGCTGCTCGGCGGCTACCGGGAGGCGGCGGCGCGGCTTCCGGAGGCCCGCAAGCGCCGTCGCGTGGTCCAGGCTCGCCGTCGTGTCAGGCGCGTGCCGTTCGGCATGCAGCCGCCCTCAGACTGAACTCACTGCGCAAGCGCGACGTTACGATGCGACTGGTGTCGAGACCGGCGGTGGACGTGGTCGTGCCGTTCGTCGGCTCGCCGGCAGAGCTTGAGGATCTCGGCGCGCGGCTGACCCAGCTGAAGGTGCTTTCAGGCGACTCGGTGCTGATCGTCGACAACACGCCGAGGCAAGAGCGGAGGCCTAGCCCACGGGTCCAGGGGATTGCTGTTCTCCGCGCCGCTGAGCGCGGCACTCCTGGCTTTGCGCGGAACCGCGGTGTTGTCGGAGGCAGTGCCCCATGGATCGTCTTCTTGGACGCGGACACACAGCCGTCCACACGTTCAGGCTGGGCTCATGGAGCTATCCCACCACATCGAACGTCGCCGTCCTCAGAGCCGCGTTCGAGGCCGCGGGTGGATTCCGTGAGGACATCCGCGCCGGCGAGGACGCCGATCTCAGCTATCGGCTCAGAGCAGCGGGATGGACGATCGAACGTCGCGAGTCCGCCAGCGTGATACACAGCAGCAGGCCGACGCTGTACTCGTTTCTCGCCCAAAAGTTGGTGCACGGGGCCGGCGGAGGGTGGCTCAACCGCCAGTACCCAGGCTGCCTTCCGGCGCGCAGGCGTCCCGGTCTTGTGTGGTGGGGGGCCCGGACAGCCGTCCGGGGGCTCATCGCCGCGGTCCGGTCGCGTGACCGCGATCGGGCGCTGTGGGCGTTGTTCGAGCCCGTCGAGGTGCTGGCCTGGGAGTTCGGTCGCTCACTGCCGAACGAGCGGCCCCTGACACCGGGCGTGTGGCGGCGGGCGCTTCGCGACCTGTGTGGCGGTCCTGGCACGCCCCGGATCTGAACTGTCGCCGGTCGCGCTCAGCCACCCACGTCCGGCCAGAAGCCCGGAACCATCTGGGTGTCGCCGGCGTGATGGCTTCCGACTGCCAGGAACTCCAATCCCTCAGGCCCGGCCTCGAACGCCCGCAGTGAACCGGGCGCCACGCGGATCGTGTCCAGCCGTCTGACCTCCTTCACCTGATCGTCGAGCGCCACCTGACCGGACCCCTGAAGCACGACATACAACTCCTCGTCCACACCGTGGCGGTGCCCGAACGTTTGCCGCTTTCCCGGCCGCAGCCGCTGGAGGCTGATCCCCAAACCGACCGCGCCCAGTGCCCGGCGGGCAAACCGCATCTCGCCGAACTCTTGAAAGCCCGCCGTCGGGGCCAGGTCCTCGAGCTGCTCCAGGTTGACGATTGCGAAGCCGGTCTCGCCCGCACGACGTCCGGATCGGCCAACGAGCGGTTGACCACGTACAGCTGGCAGCCAGGGGCTTCTCTGATCGCCCGGGCCACCGCCAGCAGCTTCTGCGCCAGCTCGTCGCCCTTGCCGGGCTTGGCGACGGCCTTCGCGTAGCGTCCGACGGCGCCCATCGGCGCGGCACCCTAGCGGATCGAGATCGCTAGTCGCCGCTGAGCGAGCCGGTGCGCAGCAGCCGGTAGGTCACGACCGCGGTAGCCGTTCCGGTCACCGTCGCAGCGACAAAAGCGCGGACCCGTCCCGGCCCCAGGCCGAGGATCCGCTCTGTGGCGGCCTTGCTCACGGTGCGGATCCCCGCGCTCATGCCGCCACCGCCGCCAGCCGCAGCATCCGGTCGATGCGGTCCAGCAGCTCCCCGCTGGGGTACCAGCTCTCATCCACCTTCTCCAGCAGCATGTCCATGTACTCGATCATCTGCTCGCTGGAGAAGATCGTGGCCTCTAGCCGGTTTAGCAACTGGCCGCTGGGAAAGCGGTCGTTTCGGACTCGCTCCATGAGGATGTCGTAGTAGCGCTGCTGCATTGAGGGCATCTCTTCTCCTTTCTTTACATCAAGTCGCCCAGTGGGCCAAGGTTGAGGTTCAGGTCCTCGTCTGAGAGGCCAAAGGTCTCCTTGAGCTCGTCCATCCGCTCGGAGAGGGCCATGAAGGTTCTACCCAGTCGCTCGATTTCCTCTTCGCTCAGGGTGCCGCCGTCGATCCGCCGAAGCGCCTGGCGCTCCATCAACTCTCGAAGGAGCTCGATCAACGTCAGCACCAGCTGGGCCAGTCCCTTCTCGAGCCGCTCGGAGTCGGTGTCCACCCGCCGCCGCAATGCGCTCTGCGCCCGCTCCAGCTCCCCGACGAAGGGGTCGCGCTCGGTGATCCAGCTCATGTCGGGGCTCCCTGGAGATCGAGATCGAGCGTCTCGGGCTGGGCGAAGCTGTACGGCGGCCAGGGCCCTGTGCACACGAGTTGCCCATCCTCGAAGCCGGCGTCGAGCTCGGCGGCCACCTCCCTGAACTTTTCGGTCCGGTCCCGGTCGACGAGGTACGCGGCGAGAAGCGGGACCGCAGGACGGGGGAGCACCTTCACCTTGCTACTTCGCGCCAGGGGCCGGAGCGGATCCACCAGCTCCGCGAAACGTTGCGCGCGGTGACGCACGTCAAGCTGACTGAGCATGTACTCCGTTCCGGATCGGGCCGGGGGTCGAGCTGGCGCATGCGCCCAGCTCCCTCTGATCCCGAGTTCGACCGCACCTCGCACCATCTCAAGACGGTGCCGCAGCTCCTCGTACCGGTCTCGCAGCGCAACCCGCGCCTCGTCCTCGTCGGCCAGCACGGTTCCGAACCGCGCCGGAAGGATCGGGTGGCGGCTCATCAGCTGCTCGATGATACCAGGCTCATCGTCCGGCCAGCTTGTCGATCGAGGCCACCAGGAGGCTGAGGTCGAGCTCGACCAGGTCGATGTCGGCCACGGCCAGAGTGATGTGGCCCTGGATCACCACGCCGCCGCCCAGCAACCGGTCGAGAATGTCGACCAGCGTCACCTGACGGCTGTGGTGGGGCAGGCGCGAGGGGTTCTCGCTCGCTTCGAACACGGGCGACGTGCTCTCGCTGGCGCCGGGGGCGACGCCGCTCACCACGCCGCCCCGATCCTGCCCGGCAGGAAGTTGTAGGCCGGCCACGGCCCCGTGAGCACCAGCTCTATCCCGTGGTCCGCAAACCTCGATTGAAGTGCCCGGGCCTCCTCGTGGAACCCCGGTTCGCGCTCGCGCTCAACGAGGTATGCGCCGTTAAGAACCATCTCACCCGGGTGGGCACTGATCTCGGGCCGCTGGGGTGGGTTCAGCGTGCTCTCCTCCGAGAGCGAGTCAAGCTTCTCGTGGATCGCGGCCACCACGGCTTCGACCTGCTCATCGAGCTGCCTGGCGAGGTCTCGTTGCCGGCGTTGGGCATCCATGTACGACGTCCCGGAGCCCCGCTCGCCGGACGCCCGCTCTCGGGTGCCGGCGCGCGATTCCCGAGGACGCTCGAAAAACACCTTCACGCCCCATTCGGTCTTGCCGTCCAGGTGACCCAAGGCCTCCAGGAGGGTGTCGGATTCGCGAAGCAGCATCTCCCGGACGCCGCCTTCGGTCTTGTACACGGTGCACAGGCGCATGGGGATCACAGTCGTCCGCCTACAAATGGAGTCGAGCACGTGCTCGTGGTCGCGGGCGACGGTCTCCACCCAGTCCATGTCGTTGAGGTGCGCGCGCAGTTCGTCCTCGGCGAACTCTGCGGCCGGAACCCGGCTGACCACGGCGGTCAGCCCGCCATCGGTCACGCCCGCCAGCGTCCGCCGGTCGTCGGCGCCGGCGAGCTCCGCCGTAGGTGGAGCCTCCTGGGCCCTGACGACGCCGTACACGTACCACACCGGCTCGGTGCCCGGGTCGTGATCGCTGCCCACATCACTGGTGCCGTCCGCCGGCGCGGGAACCCCCGCCTCGGCATCGCGGGTGGGCGGCTGCGGGCGGAGCGCCGAACGATCGGCCGGCTGCAGCTGGTCGCGAGCGTGGTCGAGCATCGCTTCCGTGAGCGCGTCGGTGAGTATCGAGCGAACCCGTGCCCGTGCCCCGGCCCGCGCCTCGGCGAGGACCTCGGCGGCATCGTGGCGCGCGAGCTCCTGGATGGCATCTGTCAGGTGCTCGATCGTTTCTCTACGTGCTCCCACGTTTCCACCTTCTCGTGAGAAGTCTCCGTCGCTTCGCCCTCCGCTTCGCCCTCCGATTCCCCTGTCCCGGCGTCCGCGGCGGGGAGGAGTCGTTCAAGCCGCTCGAGTCGCTCGCGCAGCTCGCGGTTCTCCTGTTCTAGCTTCTTGGCGCCGCCGGATAGCTGCGGATCCGACTCCCACCAGTTGATCCCCATCTCGCGCGCTCGGTCGACCGACGCCACGAGCAGCCGTATCTTGATGTTCAGCAGCTCGATATCCAGCAGATTGATCTGGATGTCGCCGGCGATCACGATTCCCTTGTCCAGGACGCGCTCCAGGATGTCGGCGAGATTCGCCGGGCCTGACTCACGCGGGCGCAGGTCGGCGCGGCCGTAGTTTGCGGCCGGCAGAGGGCGCGACGAGAGGGGATCTCGGGCGGCCACCGGTTAGTCCTGATCGGTCTGGTTGCGGTAATAGCGCCGATCGCGGCGATATCCGACGAGCTCGCCCTGCTCATCGAGCGTCACCTCGTAGGACGCCAGCACGTCTGTCGTGCTCGGAATACGCGATAGCTCGACGACCTGGACCGTCACCATCCAGCCATTGTCGTCTGCGCGCTGGACCCCGAGCACCGCTTCGATCGGGCGGCCGAGCAGCTGCGGTAGGTCGCGTCGCACGCGCGCGATCGCGTCCCGCCCGGACAGCCCATTACGACTCGCGCCGCCCTTTCGCTGCTCAGCCATTGCCCGGCACCTCCTCCTCCGAGTAGCGCACCTCCTCCTCCCAAGCGCGCACCTCCTCCTCCCGCTCGGCGCGGCGCGCCTGGCTGATCGCCAGACGCTCCAGCAGCTGCTCCTCCTGACGCTGGCGCTCCTGAAGATCGATCTTCCCGTCCTCGTAGTCGAGCTCCAGTTGCAGCATTTCTCGCCGGATGACCTCTTCGTCGTAAAGCTGCCTGTCCGCCTCCTCGGCAACTTGCTGCGCGACCCAGGCCACACCCCGCACCGGGGCGAGGGGCAGGGTCACCAGCCCGGTCAGCAAGCCCATGTTCAGGTCCCTTCCGAGAGCTCGACGAATGAGTACGGCGGAAGCGGGCCGGTGTACTTGAACTGCAGCCGACCCGCCTGTCCTTCCGCAAATCCCTCGAGCGCCTGATCGAACTGATGCAACCGGTTGCGCTCGACCAGGAACGCCGCGCTCAGCGCGACCCGCTCGTGGGCTCCGGCGCCCACGTGCAGGTCTGAAGCACACGGCCACAGGGCCTCGAGAATCGCGGCGGAATCCGCCTCCCGCTTATATTCCACCGCCTTTGAAACGAGTTCCCCGAGCCTGATCCGCTCGTAATAGGCGGCGTCTTCCGGCTTACTCCTCACAGACTCCCTGAGGCGTCTGACGTCGGGGTTCTCGGCCACCACCTCGCGCATCAGCTGCTGCTCGTCGTAGGTCGCGCGGATGCTCACCTCGACCTTGTCGGAAAAGCGCTCGAGCTGAGTCCTCAGCTCGTCGCAGTGCGCTTGAAGCAGTCGCTGGCGCACCTCCTCCTCGCCTTCCATCACGATCCCGAATCGCATAGGCAGTACGGTGCCGGACGAAACAGCGTTCTCGAGGACGCGAGCGTGTGCCAGCAGCTCCTCTCGCCCCAGCGTCAGCTCGCGCTGCTGGAGCTCGCTGACCAGCGCCGCGGCGCCGTCGTCTGCGATAACGCGCAGCGGAGTGCCCCGCGGCGAGAAGTCCGGGAACGAGAAGAGCTCTGGCTCTCCTCCTCCCCGTTCTGCTCCTCGTCGTCCGAGCTTCCGAACAGGGACTCCTTCGCGCCCTCGAGCACACCCTTCGTCTTGGACTGAGCGCCGTCGGAGGTCATGTCCTCGACCAGCTGGGGCAGCCCCTCGTCGCTGCTCTGGCCGAGATCGAGCCGGTTCACGGCCTCGGCGAACCGTAGGTAGGTGTCGACGCTCGCGATCACGATCCGGGCGTCGACCGTCAGAAGCTCGATCCCCACGAGCGAGACTCGTAGGAAGACATCGATCACGAGCCCCTTGTCCAGCAGGATGTCGAGGACTTCCGCCAACCCCGAGGAGCTCGATCGCTGAACGTAGCCTCCGCCCGCCCCTCGGGACATTGCTCCTGTTGACATCTCGACCGTCTCCTTACTCGTCGTTTTCGCCCTCAGGCGTGTTTTCGTCTTCGATCTCAGGCGCGTTGCCGTTGCGCCTCAACTCCGCCTCGTACACGTCCGGATTGATGAACTCCACCCGCGCCTTGAAGCGCCGAAGATCCGTGGTCACCCGGTGGTGAGCCAGGTGGAGCGACAGCGCCAGCGTCTCGGCCGGGTTCGTCGGCAGGACATCCAGATCGACCTCGATTCGCGTCAGCCGATCGCTCAAACGGTGAAAAGTGATGAGCCCAGCGCAGTCTGATCCTTCCACCGAGCGCCAGGCGAAGGCTTCCTGCTCGCGCTCGTCGACGATCTCCGCGCGCCAGTCGACCGAGCGCGGCCCGGCGACCATGCCGACCAGCTCCTCTCCGTCCCGCTCTACGTCCTCGATGCGGTGCACTCCTTCGGTGAAGAGCTCGAACGTCATCCACTCCTCCCACGCGACGATCAGCGGAACCGCCACGTCGATCGAGGCCTGGATCGGCAGCCTGGCGCCGAGGCCGTTCTCCAGCGCGCCCTTCGAAGCGGTGGTAGCACGGTCGGCCGCTGAGCGAACACCGCGTGCGGCCACCTCGGCCGTCTTACCGGCGATCGCCTTCAGTGCCTTGAGCGTCGCCGCGCGAGCCGCCGTCTTTACGGGGTGCTTCACCGCATCTGCCTTGCCGGGCCCCTTTGCTGCGCGCGCCGCGGCCTTCGCAGGCTTCTTTGCCGCCGTGGCAGCCGCCTTCGCAGGACGCTTCTTTGCCGATGTCGAGGCACCGCGCGCGCGGCGCGCAGCGCTCGAGCGTTGCTTGGTGGCAGTGCTAGCCATGTCGCAGTCGGATCAGGTCAGGATGCGGGCGATCTGCTCAGCCTTCTCGCGAACCGACCGCACCTCGCTCGCGAGCTTGCCGAACTGCCGACCGGCATCGCCTATCTGCTGGCCGACGCCGCCGAGGTCGATCTTCTCCGGGACAGGAACGCCCAGGACCTTTCGGTCCCGTTGCGCCGCCGTCCGACCCAAAAGCACGCCACCGGCGACGCCGATCGCCGCGCTCAACGCGGAGATGCCGGCGTTCGTCAAGACCTCGCGTCCAGCATGATTCCGCTGCGAAGAGCCTTGGGTGCGCTGCGAGGCGCTCTGTGGCTTCTTTGACGCCGACGCCTTCGCCCGGCCTGAGCTGTTCTTCGCGCGGCTTGAGCTGCTCTTCGCCCGTGTCGAGCCGCCGGATGAGCTATTCCTCGCCCGCGTCGCGCCGCTGGATGACGATTTCGTGCTCCCCGAGCCGTTTGACGAGGAACGCCCGCGGCTGGTCGCTCGCGTCGCTTTCCCCCGTTCGCTGGCGACAGACATATTCAACCTCCGTGATTTGGTTCGCCCGCATGGCAGGCTTGGCTCAGGAGCTACCCCGGTGCAGGGGATTCAGAAACGCCTGGACGAATGTTCGACGCGCTGACGGCGCATCATCAGGATTCGAGCGCACAACGGCCTCGGGCGGTAACCGCAGTTACCGCCCGAGACCAATCAAGAGGGTTCAGCTCGCCGTGCGGCCCAGCTTCCTCAGTGCACGATCAACGTCCGTGTCCGGCTGTGGTTCGAGATCCATCCCGCGGGAGCGGGGAACACAACTCGGAAGGTGCCGGACCTGTTGATCCGCAGTCGCCGGAAGTATTGGGAGCGCGGCCCATGCGAGCCGGGGGTGGCCGCGAACAGCGCGGTCGCAGCCAGCGTTCTCCAATGCCCGGTCGGGGTCCTTCGCTGGAACCACACCAACATT
>VAWT01000309.1 GCA_005883415.1 Actinomycetota bacterium
GCGGTTCCTGCGGCAGCGCACGGAGGGTGACGGGAGCCCGGAGGGGCCGGTCTAGGCCCGCATCGGGGCGGCACGCCTCCTCCCGGTGGGATGTTTCTGTCGTGCCGCGACAGAAACATCCACTGCCCGGCCCTCGCAGCCCCCCTACCTCTCGGCCGCCGGACAAACCAGCCGGTAATCGCACACCGAGCAGGCCGCGAACGACGGCGTCGGCTCGAATCCCTGCGAGCGGATGCCTTCGGCCACCTCCGTCGCCACCTCCTGTACCCATTCCGACCGGTCATCGCCGTCCGCCGGCACCTCGACCTTCTGGTCGTCAAGCAGGTAGTAGTAGGCCTGCCGTGATGCGTCGAGCCGCCATGCCTCGCGAGCGCCGACGGCGTAGAGCGACAGCTGCACGTCGTCGGCCAGCTGGGTCGAGGTCTTCGGTCGGCCGGTCTTGTAGTCGATCAGCTCGTACTCGCCTCCGGGCAGGCGGTCAACGCGGTCGACCCGACCACGCAGCAGGTGCGCCCCGAGCTTGAAGGTAAAGGGGCGCTCGAACCACACCGGCTCTGCCTCCTCGGTCTCAAACCGGGCGTGGTAGCGCTCCAGCGCCGCCGCGGCCTTGCCCCGCAGCTGCCGCTCCTCCTCGGTGTCACCGAACCCTGCACGGCGCCAGCCGGAGTCGAGCAGCCCGAGCAGCTCGGCCAGCGTGCCCGGCCTGGTGTCCTGAGCGTGGAAGCGCTCTAGGACCTGGTGCAGGAGGATCCCGAAGCGCTGGTGGACGGTCGGCTCCTGGGGGATCCGAAAGACGCGCGCGAACTTGTACTTGAGCGGGCACGTGCGGTAGGTGTCGATGTCCGAGGCGGAGAGGACGACGCCGCCGCCGCGCAGGGGCAGAAACGGCTCCAGCGATGGCTCGTCGCGCGCGGCGATCACGTGCGCGCGGCGACGCGCGTCCCGCTCGGCGTCCAGCAGGTAGTCGTCGAGCGCCGAGGAGGTGAAGATCTCCTTTTGCTCGGCCGTCACGGCCTGGAGGATGCGGACGTTGACGTCGCGCAGCGCCTCGGCGGCGCCCTGCCCCTCCGGCCGGGCGATGAGCGCCGCCACCTTGAGCAACTCCAGGTAACGGACGACCGCGTGCGAGACGTCGAGGTCGGTGTCGAGCCTCAGCTCCGCAAGGCGTCCGCCGGTCCGCACCGTCGCCTCGAGCAGCTCGTCACGGAGCAGCCGGTAGGTCGAGTGAAGCGTCTCGGCGGGACCGAATAGCTCCTCCTCTTTCTCCTCCCATTGCCGACCGAGCGAGGCACGCACGTCGTCCACCAGCGGGCAGGCCGCCTCCGCGGCGAAGCACAGCACCACTCGCTCGCTCGCGCGGCTGACCGCTACGTAGAGCAGCTGGCGCAGCGCCTGCTCGCGCAGGCTCGCGCCGTCCGGGGGAAGCGGCTCCGGGAGTAGCTGATCGGGAACCGGCTCGGGCGCGGGCGCCGCCAGGCCGGCATCGAGACCCACGGCGTACACCTGCTTTGCTTCAAGCCCGCCCGCCATGGCGAGCGGCACCACCTGGACTACGCCCGCGTTGATGAGGTCGGGCTCCTCCTGCTCGCGCAGCCCGAAGTCGGCGACGGCCGCGATCGAGCGGGCGAACTCCCGCGCGGTGGCCTGAGGAGAGCGGCGGACGTAGGAGGCAGCAAGCTCGCTGAACCGTGCCAGGGCCCGCAGACGCTGCACGACATCCGCCTGGGCTGCGAATAGCTGCTGGCGCCGGAGCCCGATCCGCTCGATCAGCCGATGCACGTACAGGTCCGGGCGCGCCGTATCGAGCGCCGCCATGCCAGAGCGGTACAGCTTCAGGAACACCCGGGGCGAGCGCCCGGACGACGGCCGCGGCGTCACTGGGGTCGACCAGCAGCCGCAGCCAGGCCAGCACGTCGCGGATCTCGGCCCGTTGGAAGAAGGCTGCCTCGCCCACCAGCCGGTGGGCGACCGCCCGCTCCTCGAGGGCCACGGCGACCGCCTGACCGTCGTCGACGATGCTCGGCACCAGGACCGCGATGGCTCCCGGCTCCACTTGCTCTCGAGAAACCAACCGCTCGATCTCGGAAGCGACCGTCTGCGCCTGCGCCCGCCGGTTCGCGCAGCGCCAGAAGCGGACGTCGCCCAAGGTCGGGGGTGAATCTGTGTCGGAAGGCGACTCGCCCAGGATCACGCGCGCCGCGCATTGCACTCGCTCGGGATTGCGGAGATTGCGCTCGAGCCTGATCGCGCGCGTGCCGGGCGCGGCGGCAAAGCTCCTCATCCGCTCGGCGCCCGCCCCCCGCAGGCGAAGCAAGGCCCCGTGTGGGTCGCCGGTCACAGTCAGGTCGCGCTCTGCGAGCGCCGCCACCAGGCTTGCAGCGGCGAAGGAGAGCTCCTGCCCGTCGTCCACCAGGGCGTGCTCGAAGCGCGGCGGCTGGCTGCGGACGAGCTTCAGGGCATCGCGCAGGAGATCGCCCTGGTCGCGGGCGCACGCGTCGGCCAACATCTGCTCGTGGCTGCGGTAAACCTCGGCGAACTCCCGCTCCGGGGGCCCCTGGCGATCATCGGCGAGAGCGTCGGCCCAGGCGGCGAACTCCTGCGCTCCGATGGATTCCTCCTTCAGGCGGTCGATTCTTCTCACGAACCGTCCCAGCAGGGCGCTAGCGCTGCCTCCAAAGTCGTGGTGGGCGAGCGACAGCTCGTCGATCCGCTCGAGCAGCATCGCCAGTCGATCGCCGGCTCCGAGCAACGACTCAAGGCTGTCGGCGCCGAGAATCAGGGCGGCGAGCTCGACCGGCGAGCCGATGCATAGCTGCTCGTAAGCTTGTCCCAGATCGACCTCGATGCTGGCCCGCAGCGCGGCGGCGCGGGCGGGCGACGCGGCCGCCACCGCGATTCGCTCCGGCGCCACACCATGGTCGACGAGCCAGGCGAATCGCTGCTCGATCAGCCGCGTCTTGCCCGATCCGGCAACCCCGAGAACGACGAGCCGCCCACCGCGGTAAACGACGGCCTCGTCCCACTGAGAATCCACTCTGACAGGATAGGTTCCGCGTGACTTCGACCCGCTCCGCTCTCGACGCCGACTGGCTAGGTATCTCCCGCCGTGCGGCGTCGGGTCTGCGAGGGATGCTCGAGGAGGCGCCGAGCACCAAGGAGCGAGCGCGGGAGACGGGGAGCCGCGGCTCGGGCGGCGACTGGACGCTCGAGATCGATCGCTCGGCCGAGCGCCTAGTGCTGAAGGAGCTGGAAGCGCTTGCCGACGAGGGCTACCGGTTCGCCGCCGTGTCCGAGGAGCGAGGGGAGATCGACTTTGGCGCGAGCGAGGTCAAGGTGATCATCGACCCCATCGACGGGTCGCTGAACGCCAAGCGGAGGATCCCCCACTACGCGTTGTCGATCGCCGTCGCCGGCGGGGAGACGATGGCGGACGTCCAGTTCGCCTACGTGTACGACTTCGGGCCTTCGGAGGAATGGTGGGCCATGCAGTCCGAGGGGGCCTGGCTCAACGGCGACCGCCTCGACCCCAGCCTGACGGAGCGCCGGGGGCGCGACGGCAAACTTGAGGTGCTGGGAATCGAATCCGCCGACCCCCGGTGGGTCGCAGCGTCGATCGATTCACTGGCTGAAGTCGCCTATCGTCTGCGGGCGATCGGGACGATTGCCTCAGCCCTCTGCCAGGTCGCGGCCGCGCGGTTTGACGCGATGGTGTCGCTGCGCCGGGTGCGAGCCGTCGACGCCGCGGCGGGGCAGCTAATCGTCCGGGAGGCGGGCGGCGTCGTGTGCTTTCCGGGAGACGACGGCCCGCTTGGCGTCGCCCTCGATGCCGTGCCGCGCGCCCCGGTGATGGCCGCCCGAACTGCCGAAACGCTCCATGAGCTGGAGGGGATTGCGGCGTGACCGTCCTCGATTGGGTACTGGCGGAGCGGATTGCTCGCTACGTGGCCGGCAGTGCGGACGGGCGCGCGCCGGTGGCAGATCTCGACGCGGTGGCGGCTGAGTCCGAAAAGCGAGTCACCGCATATACCGGCCTAAAGCCCACACGCCCGCTTCCGCCGCCCGAGGGCATCAGCAGACGAGAGTGGGTGCAGACCAACATCGGCGCGATGCGCGAGTTGCTCGACCCGGTGCTCGAGCGAGCCGGCGAAGGGCTCGGCCCGCTGCGGCCGGCGATGCAGATCGGGATCGGGCTGGTGCTGAGCACCGAGGTGGGAGTGGTGGTCGGCTACCTCGCCCAGCGGGTGCTCGGTCAGTACGAGCTGGTGTTGCTCGAGGAGGTCGACGACCGCCCGCCGCGGCTGTTGTTCGTGCTTCCGAATCTCGGGCAGGCGGTACAGGCATTCGGGGCCGAAGAGGAGGAGTTCATCACCTGGGTCGCGCTGCATGAGGTGACGCACGCCGTCCAATTCGCCGGCGTTCCGTGGCTGCATGGATACATCGCCGGTCTCGTGCGCGAGCTGCTGAAGACCGCCGAGCTGCGGATGGAGAGCCAGCGCAAGCTGCGTCTGCCGACGGGAGATGAGGTCCGCAAGGTGCTCACGGCCCTTCGGCACGGCGATTTGGTCGGGGTCGTCGTCAGCCCGTCCGAGAGGGAAACACTGGACCGGGTGCAGGCGGTGATGGCTGTGATCGAGGGGCACGCCGAGCATGTGATGGATGTCGTGGCCCCCGATCTGCTTCCCTCGCTTCCGCGCTTGCGCGAGGCGCTTGACCGGCGGCGCCGGTCGCAATCAGCTCTTTCTCGGCTGCTCGCCCGGCTGCTCGGGCTGGACCTCAAGCTGCGCCAGTATGAGCAGGGGAAGCGCTTCTGCGATGCGGTCGTCGCACAGGGAGGTCCGGACGCGCTGCGCTACGTCTTCTCTAGCCCCGATGCGGTGCCAACGCTGGGAGAGATCGAGTCGCCCGAGCGCTGGCTGGAGCGTACGGTGGCCCAGAGGGATCAGCCGGGTGGACCACCAAAACGGTCCAGCAAGCGCGTGTAACGAATCGCGGCGGGCGGTTTACAAACATGTGTTCGGCTGGTCACGGCGCCGGCGAACACCTCGAACTACAATCGTCTAAGCCCACCGGGAGTGAGCTAACTATGGCTACCAGCAGCAATACCGGCGCGCGCAAGCCCGCCAATCGACGCAAGACCACTACGCGCCGCCCGACGGCGGCCCGCAGGCAGACTCAGAGCACCACTTCGACCCAGCCCAAGACTCGGGTCGACCAGGCACAGGCGCTAGCCGAGCGCGCTGTGCTGGTGCCGGTCGGCGCCAGCCTCCTGGCGCGTGACAACCTGGTCACGACTGTCAAGGATCTGACAACCAAGTACCGCAGTCGGACTGGGCTCGAGCGCGAGTTCAAGCGCTTCGAGCGTCGCGGAGTGACGGCCCGTAACCGGTTCGAGCGCCAGATGCGCAGGACTCGGACGCGGGTAGAGCGCGAGCTGCGTCTGCGCCGCAACAGCGTGCAGCGCACGGTCAAGCAGAACCGTCGTCGCGTCGAGCGGGAGGTCCGCTCGGTGCGTCGCGATCTGGAGAAGCAGTCTGGGACCTTCTCGGCACGGGTCGAGAAGCTCGTCTCCGACGCGCAGGATCGCCTGCCGGCGGTCTCCTAACGGACTTCCCCCGCCCCGGCGCCGAGGAGAGCGCCAGAGGCGGGAAGGGTTCGCCGGCCCCATATCCTCGCCGGCGAATGCAGCACCCTCTCCTCCCTCAACCGCCGGGGCGTCACGAAAGTGGCGCCCCGTCGGTCCTTAAAGGTCGGCCATGGCGTCCCCGTAGGTCGGCCGTCGGTGCGAGCGCGGACCTATGCCTGCTCGGCCAGGCATGGCCCGCGCCTACAATGAGACCCATGCCCACCCAAGACCAAGTGATTGGTGCCCTGCGCTCGGTGATCGACCCCGAGCTTCGGCGCGACATCGTCGAGCTGGAGATGGTCAGGTCGGTCGATGTGCATCCGAACGGGGTGGTTGACGTGATGGTCTCCCTGACGACGCCGGGTTGCCCGATCCGGAGCCACTTCCAGACCGGCGTTGCGCAGGCCGTGCACGAGCTCGAGGGCGTGACGGGCGTGAACGTGTCGTTCGACGTGTTGTCGGACAACGAAAAGACGGCACTGTCTCGCAAGCTGGGCCGCGGCGGGCTCCCCGAGGGCGCGCTGTGCTCGTGCCGGTCGGCGCCGGCCTTCTGGCGCGTGACAACCTGGTCGCGAGTGTCAGGGATCTGACGACCAAGTACCGGAGTCGGCCCGGTCTTGAGCGCGAGCTCAAGCGCTACGAGCGTCGGGGCGTGACGGCCCGTAACCGGGTCGAGCGCCAGGTGCGCAGAACTCGGACGCGGGCCGATGCTCCACAAGGCCCTACAGCAGTTCCTCGAGGACGTCGAGTGGGGCCAGCTCGACTACCTGCTGATCGACCTTCCGCCAGGCACCGGTGACGTGTCGATGACGCTCGCCCAATTGTTGCCGCAGTCGAAGTTCCTGATCGTGACCACCCCCCAGCCTGTGGCGCAGAAGGTGGCGCGCCGGGCGGCTCAAATGGCCGAGAAGCTGAAGCTCGAGATCGCGGGCGTGATCGAGAACATGTCAGGGTTCGTGACCCCGGCG
>VAWT01000179.1 GCA_005883415.1 Actinomycetota bacterium
ATGCTCCTGCCGCGCTGCGGGATCGACGTACACCAGAGCACAGACATAGCGGAGCGGGCTCCCGACCGGCGCCTCGCGCATCAGCTTGTCTAGGTTCTGCTGGTCGCTCGCCCTCTCGCCGGCGTAGCGGGCAGAGCGCACCCCAGGCGCTCCTCCCAACGCCGCGGCCTCGATCCCGGAGTCGTCGGCGATGGATGCGCGCCGCGCTCCAGCGGCCGCGGCCCTGGCCTTGGGGAGCGCGTTGTCGGCGAAGCTGTTCCCGTCTTCGGGCGGAAGCTGGGTGCCGTCAGGTAGGGCCTCAACCGCGATTCCGGCCGGCTCGATCAGGCGCCTGAACTCCCTCAGCTTGTGCGGATTGCGAGTCGCGAGCACCAGCGAGCGAGCGGCCATGGCGCTACACGGTGCGCGCCAGGACCGCCTCGTCCTGCAGGGAGCGCAGCGCCTCGATGCCGGTCGCGGCGATCGCCAACAGCTCGTCCAGATGGGCGCGAGACAGGGGTGTTCGCTCGGCGGTGGCCTGGACCTCCACCAGCCCGCCGTCCCCGGTCATAACCACGTTCGCGTCGACCTCCGCCGTCGAGTCCTCCGAGTAGTCGAGGTCGAGCAGCGGTACGCCCTCGACCACGCCGCAGGAGATGGCGGCGACGCTGCCCGTCAGCGGCGAGCGCTCGAGCTTTCCCTCTGCGATGAGCCGCTCACAGGCGAGCCGCAGCGCCACCATGCCGCCGGTGATCGACGCGGTACGCGTCCCCCCGTCGGCCTGAAGCACATCGCAGTCGATATAGATCGTGCGCTCGCCAAGTGCCACGAAATCGATCACGCCGCGCAGGGAGCGGCCGATCAGCCGCTGGATCTCGATCGTGCGCCCGTCTGCCCGCCCCCGGCTGATGTCTCGCTGCTTGCGCTCGCCGGTGGACGCGGGGAGCATCCCGTACTCCGCCGTCACCCAGCCGCGCCCGGAGCCAGCGAGCCATCGGGGCACGCTCTCCGCGGCGGAAGCCGTGCAGATGACGCGTGTCTCCCCCATCGAGATCAACGCCGAGCCGGTGGCGGTGCGCATGAAGCCAGGCTCAATCGTCGTCGGACGCAGCTCGTCGGCGGTCCGGTTGTAGCTCCGCTCGATCATGCCGGCACCGTGCTCGCGACCTCGACGTGCATCACGTCGCCCAGGGGCATCTGGAGAAAGCGGGTTCCAAGCGCCCTGAACGATTCGACATCGGCGCTGCACTGGAAGCGGTAGTCGCCCTCGCTCTGGCGCGGGTTGAGCAGGTTTCGGGCCGCGAGGGCCCGCTCCACGCTCCGCGCGACGCCAGCCCCTGAGGTGACGAGAGTGACGCCTCGCCCGAGGACTCGCTGGAGCAGCGGCGCGACGAGGGGATAGTGAGTGCAGCCCAGGATGACCGTGTCCACGCCCGCGGCCTTCAGCGGCGCGCAATAGCTCCGAACGGTGTCAACGACGTCCTCGTCGAACGGGAAGCCACCCTGGATGATCGGCGCCAGGTCCGGGCAGGGGACGCTTTCGAGGTGGACGTGGGCATCGGCGTCGCGAACAGCCCGCTCGTATGCGGCGCTCGCGACCGTGGCTGGCGTGGCCAGCACCCCGATACGACCGGTGCGGCTTCCGGCCACCGCGAGCTGGGTGGCGGGTTTGACTACCCCGATCACGTCCAGTCGGTCGCCGATGTGAAGCTCGAGCGCGTCTAGCGCCGACGAGCTCAAGGCGTTGCACGCCACGACGAGCAGCTTGGCCCCCTGGTCGAGCAGGTGGTCAGCGATTTCGATCGCGAACGTTCGAAGCTCCGCTTGGCCCCGGTCACCGTACGGGAAGCGGGCCGTGTCGCCGAGGTAGAGGTAGTCCTCGGTCGGCAACGAAACCAGCAGCTCGTGCAGGACGGTTAGGCCACCCACGCCGGAGTCGAACACCGCGATGGGACGCTCTGGGAGCGCGGACATGCTAGGGATGGTGCCAGAGGGGGCGGAGCGGACTCGTGGGGAGCCGACGGCGGGGCGCTTTGCGGGGTGTTCGAGAGCACATTCCGTCGACGAGGACCCCGGTTCGTGCACTGCGTCACGCCTGGCGTGTCCGTGAGCACGTCCCGCCGCGGGCGCCGGAGGTTTGTGCTCTGGAGCACGCGGTCCCGACTACGCTGCGTCGCCGATGCGCGCGCTCGTGATCAGCAACATGTACCCGAGCCAAGCCCACCCGGCGCTGGGGAGCTTCGTGCGCGATCAGGTCGAGGCGCTACGGCGCATCCCCGACGTTGACGTCGAGGCGCTTGCGTTCGAGCCGGGAGGGCCGGCCGCATATGCGCACGCGGCAGCCGAGCTCCGTCGTCGCTACGGGCACGACCGGTTCGACGTGGTGCACGCTCACTTCGGACTCACGGCTTGGCCGGCGCTCGCCGCTCACGGTCGGCGGCGTGCGGTGACGCTGCACGGCACCGATCTCGCGCACCCAAGATCTCGGGCCATCACGCTGGCGGCGCTGCGCCGCTACGACCTGCCGGCGGTGGTGTCCGAGCCGCTGGCGGCCGAGGTCCCGAGCTGGGCGGTGAAGCGAAGCCCGGCCGTGCTTCCGTGCGGCGTCGACAGCCACCGGTTTCACCCGATCGCCCGGGACGAAGCGCGAGCCAAGCTGGGATTGGATCCCCATGGGCCCTGCCTGCTCTTTCCCGCGGATCCCGCTCGTCCCGAGAAGCGCTATGACCGTGCGACGGCGGCGGCGGGCGACGTCCCATTGCTGGCGCTAGGAGAGGTCGATCCTGCCGAGGTTCCGCTGTGGGTGAATGCCGCCAACGCGGTGGTGGTTCCGTCCGAGCGGGAGGGGTTCGGCCTCTCGGTGCTCGAGGCGCTGGCCTGCGACGTGCCGGTGATCGCGACGCCGGTCGGCATCGCGCCGGAAGCGCTGGAGGGGATCGCGGGCGCCTATTGCGGCGCATTCGACGTGACGGCGTGGCAGGAGGCGCTCGCGCCGCATCTGGCGGCTAACGATCCCCGCATCAAGGGTCGGGATCGAGCCGCGGGATTCTCCTCCGATCGGATGGCGGCGCGCGTGGTGGCAGCCTGGCGGGAGCTGGACTGAGAAGACAGGCCGCCGCGGTGCTTATACTCGGGCCGCCCGGAGCACCATGAGCGGCTTGTTAGAACGCATCGCCCGCCGCCGCCGCGCGTCGGCGAGCCGCCGGCTCGGCCCTCCTGCGTCGCGGAATGGCGCGACCCCGGCCTGGAACGGCGCCGGGCCGGCCATGGAACCGGCGCTGGGAGCCCAGGACGCACCAGTTCCCGCGCGCGCCCCCGCAGCCGGAACCCGATCCCGCGGAGCCGGAGCCAGCGGAGCCCGCGCCCGTCGAGCCGCCGGCCGCGCCCCCGGAACCCTCGCCCGCCGACCCGTCGCCCGCCGAACCGCCGCCGGCCGAGTCTCCGCCCGGCGAGCCCGCTCCCCCCGCCGCCCCCACGTTTCTCGAGCGCGGACGGATCCGCCGCCGCGCGAGATACCTGCTTCGCCTGCGCGAGGTGCAGCTGCGGGACATCGGCGGGTTCGTGCTCGAGATGGATCGCTTCCGCCGCGACCGTCCGGATCTGTTGGCAGCCAAGCTCGCGGAAGCGGCCAGCACCGAGCGCGAGCTACGCGGCCTCGAGCGCGTGCTCGATGAGCAGCTGCCGCTCGGCGAGTTGCGCCAGGCGGGCATCGGCGGGGCCTGCTCGAACTGCGGCGCGGTGCATGGCAGCGCCGATCGCTACTGCGGCTGGTGCGGGAACCCGCTGTCGCGGCAAGCATGATCCTTCGAAGAGCCGGCAAGAGGCGCTCGAGCGAACCCGCCGAGCCAACCGGCGCAGGTGAACCTTCCCCGGCGGCCGCGCCGCTCCGGCGAGCGTGTCCGCATTGCTTGAACTCACTGGCCGCCAATCAGGAATGGTGTCTGGAGTGCGGCACGGCCACCACGCTCATCCGGACGCCGCCCGACTGGCGAGTGCCAGTCGCGATCGTGGCGGCGGTTATCGCAATCGCTCTGACGGTCTTCATCGTTGCGATCAGCCGGCTGTCGGGAGGCGGGAGCGGAACCCCAGCGCCGAGGTCGGCGGCCGCGGCCGGGCTCGTCTCGATCGCCGAGTGGCCACCGCGGGTTGCCGGCTGGACCGTCGTGCTCGCGCACAGCAGGAGTGAGGCCGTGGCGTACGCCGAGGCCACCAAGCTGGCCAATCAAGGCGTCGCCGCGGGAGTCCTCGACTCGAGCCACCACCCGGGCTGGGTACCCGGCTACTGGGTCGTGTTCTCAGGGCGGTACGGGACCCAAAACGAGGCAAAGACCGCCGTGGCCACGCTGGCCTCAAAGGGCCACCACGGCGCGCACGCGAAGCTGGTCGAGCAGCCGAGCTCCTAGCAGGGGCAAGCCTCAGCCGGCCAGGGCCGGCCACCACGGCTCGAGCCGCGCCAGCGCCTCATGGGCAAGAGGGGTGAGGGCGACGGCTCCGTCCGGGGGTGCATGAGGGGCCGGACCCAGCGCTTCCAGCGTCGCGGCCACGGAGCGTGCCAGCGGACCAAGCGCATAGCCACCCTCGAGCACCGCCCCGACGGGCACGTCCAACTCCTGGCCCAACCGCCTCATCGATGCCGCCATCGCCGTGAAGCCCGCGTCGGTGACCGAGCAGTCCGCCAGCGGATCGTCGCGGTGGGCGTCAAAGCCGGCCGAGATGAGGATGAGCTGAGGCTCGAACGCGCGCCCCAGCGGCACCACCACGTGGTCCACGAGCGAGCGGTAAAGGTCATCGCCTGATCCGGGCGGAACGGGCAGGTTGACCGTGTATCCGGCGCCCTCGCCCGAGCCAGTGTCAGCCGCGGGGCCCGTGCCCGGATAGAGCGGCCACTGGTGAATCGAGACGTACAGCACCGACGGGGTGGAGTGGAATATGTCGTTGGTGCCGTTGCCGTGGTGAACGTCCCAGTCGAACACCAGCACGCGCTCCAACGAACGACCTGAGAGTGCATGCTGAGCCGCCACGGCCACGTTGTTGAAGAGGCAGAACCCCATCGCCCGCGCCGGCAGCGCGTGGTGGCCCGGCGGTCGGTGGCAGCTGAAGCCAAACGGCGTCGCACGGTCGAGAAGGAGATCGACGAGCTGCACCGCTCCGCCCGCCGAATGAAGCGCCGCGAGGAATGATCCTTCGCTGATGGCGGTGTCGGGATCGAGCAGGGCGCCCCCGCGGGCTGACGCGGCCTCGATCGCGTCGATGTATCGCTCGGGGTGAACTGCCGATAGGACGCTGCGCTCGACCGACTCTGACTGAAGCCTCTCGTAGCCCAGCCAGCCCCGTTCCTCGAGCTCATGCTCGATCGCCGTGATCCGGGCCGGCTGCTCAGGATGCATGCCGGTGTCGTGCGCCAGCGATGAGGGATGGGCGAGGAATACTGGAGCGCCGGCCATCGCCGAGTACCGTACCCCGCGCAGGTGAATTCGGATGCAACCCAGGTGTGCGTTGTCGGCGCCGGCGCCGCCGGGCTGTATGCGGCATTGTCAGCTACACGTCTGGGCGCGCGCGTCACGCTGGTGTCCGCCACGCCCCTGGCCGGGTCGTCCAGCTACTGGGCTCAGGGCGGATTGGCGGCGGCGCTCTCGGCCGAGGACAGCCCAGAGCTCCACCTCCGCGACACGGTCGCGGCTGGGCGCGGAATGGTTCGGCTATCGGCGGCCAAGATCCTGTGCGACGAGGCTCCGGCCGCAGTGGAAGACCTCGCCTCATTGGGGGTCAGGTTCGACGCAGACCGTCGCGGCCGCCTAGCGCTCGGGCTGGAGGGCGGTCACTCGGTCAGGCGAATCGTCCACGCCGGGGGCGCTGCGACCGGGCGTCGCCTGATCCGCCAGCTATCGGCGCTGGTAGCCCAGGACGATCGCGCGGAGGTGCTCGAGGGGCGACGGGTGACCGCCGTTCTCGGCGCCGAGGGACGCGCGACGGGCGTCCGGCTCGAGGACGGCGCGGGAATCACCAGCGCGGCGGTGATACTGGCAACCGGTGGGGCTGCCGCCCTGTGGGCGCGAACCACGAACCCCCCAGGCGCCATCGGAGGCGGGCTGCTGCTCGCCTACCACGCACGCGCCGCCCTCGCCGACCTGGAAATGATGCAATTTCACCCCACGGCGGTCGTCGCTCCCGACGGCGCCGACGGGTTTCTGGTCACGGAAGCGGTCCGGGGAGAGGGCGCGCTGTTGCTCGACGCCGGCGGAGATCGGTTCGTCGACGAGCTCGCGCCGCGCGATGAGGTGGCCCGCGCGGTGCAGCGCCGCATGATCGAGACTCGGTCTGACTCGGTGGCGCTCGACATGCGCGACGTCGATCCGGCGCTGTTCCCGAACGTCGTCACGGCTCTCCGCAGCGCGGGCATCGATCCAGAGCGAGAGCCGGTGCCGGTTGCGCCCGCCGCTCATTACATGATGGGAGGGATCGCCACCGACCTGTACGGCCGGGCGACCCTGCACGGGCTGTACGCCGTGGGCGAGTGCTCCTGCACGGGCCTTCACGGGGCCAACCGACTGGCCTCGAACTCCCTGTCCGAATGCTTCGTGTTCGGGGCGCGAGCGGCCCGGGCCGCCGTGGGCGAACCGCCGCCGGGCCACCCCGCTGGTGACCGCGACCGGTCCGGCCGGGATCCGCTCGCCGAGCCGCCGCCGTCGCCTTCGCCCCCGAGCCGCGAGGCACTCTGGCGCCAGGCGGGGCTCGAGCGCAGCGGCGACGGCCTGCGGGCGTTGATGGATGACCCTTACCCACTCGTGCGGCTGATCGCGGCGTGCGGACTGGTGCGGACTGAGAGCCGCGGCGCCCACCGGAGGGTCGACTATCCAGCCACCGATCCCGCTCTCGACGGCCGCCATGCGCGCGTCCTAGAGGGCGCGGACCCGGCGCTCGAGCGCTGGGATTAGACCTGTCGAACGAGGGGTATAACGAGGCCAGACGTCCCGCTGGACGCCCGAAAAGCCCTGCGCTGCGCGTCCAACCGGATTTCAGCTTAATGCTCGGTTAACACGTACATCCGCCCATGCTTCATATCCCCCAGGGATACTCGCGGCGCGAGGGATTGCACCCATGGCCGGTCGCACCCAAGCGGGAGAGTCGAAAGGAGAGATTGGATGTACCGGTTCAGCCGAGCTATTTACCGCGAGCTCTCGCGGGAGATCACGGAGGATCCGCATAGCCCGGATCCGTGCATAAATCACGAGCGCGTGTTGCGCGCCTGTGAGGCGGCAGTGGAGCGCCTTGCCACCGACCGTCACTATTTCGCGCGCCCTGCACGCACGCTGTTCGGGGATATCCGCGCCTATTTCCCCCTCGCCGCCCAGGAACGCGTGCTGTGTGTGGTAACGCGCTACCTCGATTTCGCCGACGAGTTCCTCCGTAGCCAGCCGAACAACGGCTACGACGTCTACGGAAATCCCCTGCGATGCCGGGCGAGCACGCGCAAGGGCACACCCTGCCAACGGGTGCCGCTGGCGCACAACGGGTACTGCCCGTCGCACCAGCACCTGGCGGAGACCGAAGAGCTCGAGCCGGCGCTCGCGGCCTGAGCAGGGAACACATCGGGCATCAGGCGGCGTGTAACGTCGCCTGAATGCTTCTGGGCGTCGACGTCGGCGGCACCTTCACTGACGCAGTGCTCGCCTTCGACGGCCGGATCGTCACGGCGAAGGCGCCCAGCACCCCGCAAGACCAGTCAGAGGGGGTGATGAACGCCGTCGCCGCCGTGCTCCAGCGGGCCGGACAGGGCACGGAGCAGGTCGAAGCGTTCGCCCACGGGATGACGGTCGCCACCAACGCGCTGCTCGAGGGACGGGCGGCGCGAACGGCGCTCGTAGCGACCGAAGGGTTCACCGACGTGATCGCGCTCGCCCGTCAGAACCGCGCGCATCTCTACCGCCTGTGTGCCGCCCGGCCGGCTCCGCTCGTCCCGGACGAGCTCCGGTTCGGCGCGCGAGAGCGGATGACGCCCGAGGGCCCCCTCACACCGCTGCGCTCCGAGGACGCCCACTCGCTGGCCAGGGAGGTGGCGCAGGCCGAGCCCGAGGCTGTGGCGGTCGTCCTGCTGCACTCCTATCGCCACCCTGAGCACGAGCTTGCCGCCGCCGACGCGCTGGAGCAGGCGATCCCCGGCGTCCACGTCTCCCTCTCGCACCAGGTGGTGGGCACGTTCCGGGAGTTCGAGCGCGCCGCCACCACCGAGGTCGATGCCGCGATCTCCCCATTGCTGGGGCGCTACCTGCGGCGGCTCGTCGACAGCGCCCGGGACGGCCACCTCCCCGAGCCGGCGATCATGCAGTCCAACGGCGGCCTGATCGAGGCCGCGGCCGCCGCGTCGCACGCGTCCTGGACCGTGTTGTCGGGTCCAGCGGGGGGCGCAGCCGGCGCGGCGTTCGTGGCCCGAGCGGCCGACGCCCCAAACGCGCTGTGCCTCGACATGGGCGGAACCTCCTGCGACGTTTGCGTGGTAGACGAAGGGGCCGTCCAGGAACAGAGCGCCGGCGAGATCGCCGACCGCCCACTCGCCCTTCCGATGCTCGCCGTTCACACGGTCGGAGCGGGGGGCGGGTCGATCGGGTGGCGTGATCCGGGCGGGGCGCTGAGAGTCGGGCCGCAGTCGGCCGGCGCCGATCCAGGTCCCGCCTGCTACCGGCGCGGCGGATCGGAGCCGACGGTCACGGACGCCAACCTGCTGCTGGGTTATCTGTCGGTGGACAGCCCCCTCGCCGGCGGGGTCGAGCTCGATGTCTCGGCGGCCAAGGACGCCATCGGCGGACTCGCTCGTGAGCTCGGGCTCGAGTTGGGTGACTGCGCCGAGGGGATCGTGCGCGTGGCCAACGCCGAGATGCTCAGGGCCCTGCGAGTCGTGACCGTCCAGCGCGGAATCGATCCGCGCGGCTATGCGCTGCTGGCTTTCGGCGGCGCCGGCCCGCTGCACGCGGCCGCAATCGCTGAAGAGCTGGGGATCGAGCGGATAGTGTGCCCGAGGGCCTCGGGCGTCCTGGCCGCACTGGGCCTGGTGGTCTCGCCACGACGGCGGGACGTGCAGCGGAGCGTCCTGTGGAGCGGCGAGTCGCTCACGGCGGAGGCCGTGGCGGCCGAGGTGAAGGAGCTATCAGACCGGGCCCGGGAAGCGCTCGACGAGCCGGATGCCGAGCTGACCGCCGTCTACGAGCTGCGCTACCGGGGCCAGGCATTCGAGCTCGCGATCGCGGCCGAGGTCGCTCCGGAGCTCGATGAGTTGCGACAGAAGTTTGAGGCCGAGCACGAGGACCGCTACGGGTACCGCGACTCGGAGCAACAGCTCGAGCTGGTGACGATCAGGGTCAGCGCAACCGTGCCCGGAGCCGAAGTCGAGCTGGGCGACGCCGCCGGTGAGAAGCCCGAGACGACATCGCGCGAGGCCACGCTGGGCGGAGCGCAGCTGGAGCTGACCGTGTTCCCAGGCGCGCCGTCACCCGGGACGGCGATCGCCGGGCCGGCCGTCGTCGAGCTGGCGGAGTCGACGCTGCTGGTTCCGAGCGAGTGGTCGGGCGAAGTCGACGCCACGGGCACGATCCACATCCGCCGGGGGCGCCAGCGATGATTGATCCCGTCCAGCTCCAGGTCCTGACGGGCGCACTGCGTGCGATCTGCGAGGAGATGGGCGCGGTGCTGATCCACTCCGCACACTCGGCCAACATCAAGGAGCGCCGCGACGCCTCGACAGGTCTATTCGACAGCCAAGGCGAGATGGTGATGCAGGCCGAGCACATCCCGGTCCATCTGGGGGCGATGCCGGCCGCGGTCGCCGCCGTCCTTGACGAGGACCACGCTCCGGGGCGCTCTTGGGTCCTGAACGATCCCTACCAGGGCGGCACCCATCTGCCCGACATCACGGTCATCACCCCGGTGTTCGCCGACGATGAGCTGATCGCGTTCGCCGCCAACCGGGCCCATCACGCCGATGTTGGAGGCCCCACGCCCGGGTCGATGCCCGCCGATAGCCGCAAGCTCGAGGATGAAGGGGTGGTGGTCTCCCCGCGCGTGCTCGATGAAGACGCGATCGGCGAGCTGAGCGGGCAGATGCGCCAACCCGAGCAGCGGCGGGCCGACCTGCGTGCTCAGCTGGCGGCCAATCGCGCCGGGGCCCGGCGGCTGTCGGAGCTGTGGGAGCGGTTCGGGCGCGACACCGTGGTGGAGGCGTTCAGGGAGGTGCTCGACTACGCCGAGCGGCGCACTCGAGCCTGCCTCGAGGAACTGGACGACGGCGAGCGCGTCGCACGCGATGTCCTCGAGGCCCGCCAGGGGGACCTGGAGATCGTTCTCACCGCGACCGTGGAGGGGGACCGGCTGACGCTCGATTTCGAGGGCACCGCCGAGCAGCACGACGGCAATCTCAACTGTCCGCTGGCGGTGACGCGCTCGGCCTGCTACTTCGCGATCCGGGTGCTCACCGACCCCGATATCCCGCCGAGCGCCGGCGCCTATCGCCCGGTTGAGGTTCGGGCGCCCGAGGGGTCGCTGCTGAACGCCCGTCCGCCGGCTGCGGTGGTCGGCGGAAACGTGGAGACCTCTTCGCGCGTGGCCGACGTGGTCCTGGCGGCATTTGGGCGGGCGCTGGGGCAGGGAACGATGAACAACGTGGTGATCGGCTCCCAGGACGTCGTCTACTACGAGACGATCGGCGGAGGGCAGGGGGCTTGTCCAGACGCCGATGGGCCAAGCGGCGTGCACGTCGCGATGAGCAACACCTTGAACACACCAGTCGAGGCGCTCGAGCTCGAGTTCCCACTTCGGATCGTCGAGTACAGCCAGCGCCGGAGGTCGGGCGGCCAGGGGCGTCACAGTGGAGGCGACGGCGTGATCCGCGAGGTCGAAGCGACGGCGCCGCTTAGCTTCTCGCTCCTCACGGAGCGCCGGCGCCACGCTCCACCAGGCGCGGACGAGGGCCGGCCGGGCACGCCGGGGAGAAACCTGCTCGACGGGAAGGAGCTACCGCCGAAGGCGAGCGGGGAGCTGGAGCCCGGGCAGCGCCTGCGAGTCGAGACGCCGGGCGGCGGCGGCTATGGTGCGCCGTGATGCGCGTCGCGTTCCCCCGGGCGTCGCGACCGTGCACGAGCCGGGTCGAGAGGTTGGAATCTAACCGCTAAAGGGTGGTGTGCCACGCGAGTGCGCGCGACTGCGCCACTATAAGGAGAGCCCAGCCGCCGCCGGCGAGGAGAGCTCAGCCGCCAGCCCGCGTTCCACGCCGGCCGCTGAGCTGGCCAGCCAGCCAAACCTTCCATTTCCAGCGATATTTTGAGATTTAGCGAGTCTCGCCTACAATGCCCGCCTTCCCGGTTGCGGCCGTTGCAAGACAAGTTGCGCGCACCGGACATCTGTAAATCCTCTTCCCCCTTTTTCGAGGCACATGCCGATTGCTTTTAAAGAATGGGCCGTCACTGTGCGGGCTCTCGCGGAGGGCGAGCAGCTCCTTACGTTGCGCAAGGGCGGTATCCGCGAGCCAGACAAGCACTTCAAGCTCGACTATGAGCGCTTTTTCCTCTATCCGACGTTCGACCACCAATGCGCTGACCTGGTGCGCGAATCACATCAGCCCGAGTTGGCGCGGGCGCTGGAGGAGGGCGTTTGGAGCGACGGCGAGCCGCCGCCCCACGCGCTCAGACGCGACATCCCGATCGTGCCGCCGGACCGCGTGAGAATCCGCGCCTGGGCGGAGGTCGCGGGCCATTTCACGATCACCGACCGCCGCACGGTCGACGCGCTCTCGCCGTTCCACGTGTGGACTACCGACTACGCCGAGAAGCGGCTGGCCTGGAAGCGACGCCACCCGCTGCACGTGATCCTGCTGCGGACATACCGCATTCCGCGGCCGGTGACTGTGAAGGTGCGAGACGAGTTCGGCGGCTGTCGCTCGTGGCTCGAGCTGACGCGCGAGCTGCCGTTCGAGGGCACGCCGGTCCTGTCAGACGACGAGTTCGAGCGGGCCTCGGAGGAAATCGCGGCGATCGCCTCTGATCGCCAGCCGGTGCTCGTCTAAGAGGCTCCCATACCGCCTCGGCCACCGGCTGGTCGCAAAGATGACTTGGGTTGAGTCGGTTTCGCCGTCGTTCCTCGCTCGACACGAGGCCGCGGACGCCGACGACGCCGACCGCGTGCTCTACTCGCTGGAGCGGACGCGCGATCGCTTGCAGCAGCTCTTCCCGCGCGCGATTCCGGAGATGACGGTGGTGCTGCACCGGGGAATGGTGGGGCTGTCGCTGACGAATCCCCTGCTACCTCGTGGATCGCGACCGCGCCTGGAGCCCGACGGTATGTCGCCGGGTGGGTCGGTGGGCGCGAGCTGCACGTGCTGTCGCCGGCGACGCTTCAGACCCGTGCCTCGAACGTGCCCGGTTCACGCGAGATGCTGGGCCTGGCCCCGTCGGCCCTGTACGCGCGGCGGATCATTGCCGAGAACAACCTCGAGCTGCGCCAGGCCCGGCCGCCTGTCCGCGTCGGCCTAGAGCTCCGGTGGGCATGGCTGGTGGAGGGTGGTGCACGTTGGTTCGCCGGTCAGACCGAGCATTCCCGTGCCGCGATCGCCCGCCGGCTCAGAGAGGGCGGCCGACCGACCTTTCCCCCTAACACGCGCGACGCGCCGCTGCTCGGTCCCACGGTGATAGATCTCCTGGCCCGCGAACGAGGAGAGCAAGCCGCGGCTCAGGTCGTCTGTCGCTTGCACCCCCACGGCCCCAGGGGCACCCTCTCAAAGGCATTCAACAGCCGCCCGATGACCCACGTTGAGGGGGCCTGGCGCTCGCACCTCGCCCGCCTGGCCGCCGGGAACTGAGCGCCGGACCCGGGGGCTCAGGACTGGACCGACAGCACGAGCCAGGCGATCAGCGCCCCGATGGCGAGCGCAATCAGCAGTCCTGCCAGAAGTCGAAGCGGCGCTACGGTGGGCGCGGGTTCGCTCGACGTGATCAGCTCGGCTTGCATCAGCACCTCGCGCGCGGTCGCGACGCCTGACTGGGGGACGAGCACGTCCCGCGGGCCGGCGGCCAGGAAGTCAGGGACGTCGAAGCCGGCGGTGCGTCGGAGAATGCTCGGTACTCCCTCTTCTAAAAGCAGTCCCTGGATGAACTCGGCCTCGGCCTGATGGCGCGCCCCGGCGACCTTGACCAGGTCGCCCTCGGCCAGCTGCGGCTTCACTTTCCTCGCCCTTTGATGGCGCTCTGACACGGGCACGTCCCCCGAGTCCTCTGCGGCGAACACAAGCGGCACGCGACACGAGGCGCAGAAGCGCTCGCTGGCGGGGTACCGATCACCGCAGCTCGGACAGATGAGCAACGTCATTCCACCTCCAGCGCGGCCTCCTGCACCTGCCCATCGCGGATCTCGTACCCGCGGACGTCGGGTCGATCGCCAGCTAGCCCGACGATCACATACACCGCATCCGGATAGAAGGCCAGGTTGATGTCAGTCTGAGACGGGTAGGGCTCGGTGCGCGTATGCGAGTGATAGATCGCGCCGAGGTCGAGGTCGGCGTCCTCGATCTCCATCTGGATCCGATACTGCTCTGCGCCATCGATCTCGTAGCGCAGCGGGCTCGCGGCCGCGTTCGTGGCTCGGTAAACCCGCACCGCCGCGCCGTCCCGAGACGCGATCATCCCGCAGCATTCGATCGGCGCCTCGGACCGGGCGTGGTCGATCAGCTCGTCTACTAGCTGCTTGCTGATTCGCATCTGGCAAAGACGCTACCAGCGGCCTCTCGAGCCACCGGCGGGGCTTTCCGGGCGGGTCAGCCCTTCACGGTCGAGTACGGCACGCCGACGAACACGTCACCGGCGTGCTGCAGGCCGCTGAGAGCAGTCCAGTGCTGTGCCTCGCAGCCCATCACCTGTGCGGCGTCGACCAGCAGCGTGCTGTCGGACAGCTTGGACATCGCGGAGTAGTAGGCGCCCTCGGCGACCGTCTCGACGCCGATCATGTAGGGGACGGAGAGGGCGTCTCCCCGGGAGTCCCTGAGGCTTCCGCCGGCGCCCAGTATGGCCAGCTGGCGGCTGGCAACCCTGACGTCGGTCGGCGGTGGGTGCGGGACGCTCCCGCGATGCATAAGGGCGTTCGAGAGCAGGCGGACGTGGGCCTGTTCGTGTGAGAGGAAGGTCCTGAACACACCCGCGGTGGCCGACGACAGACCGCCGGCTCCGATCAGGTGGGCATACGCGAACTCGATCAGCTGCTCGATCATGACCAGACGACCGAGTATCGCCGTATCTCCGTTGGCGCCGGCCAGCGGATCAGCCGCGTACGCGGTGGACGGCCGGACGACCGAGATGTGCTGCGCGTCGTTGGCCAGGATGGACGCCGCCGCCGCGCGTGCTGCGCCGGGAGAGAGTCTCGGAATCGCATCAAGGTAGGCCCGGATCGTCCCCTGCTCGGCGCGGTGGATCAGCTCCATGACCTGGGTCTCGCTGCGGGGATGACCGAGGTCATAGCTCGCGCGCGGCCCGTGGGGCGCTCCGCGCGCCGCGGTCACCATGTTGGACAGCTCGAGGATGTGCGCTACCTCCTGGACCAGAAAATGCTTGGCGGCGCGGAGATTGTGATCGCTCAGGAGGGGAATACCCGCGATATAGGCGGCAGCTGCGAAGTACTCGGCATCGATCAACCCATTGACGACCGTCACATCGACGGCCTTCAGATTTGGTGGAATCGTCGAGACGTGGGCCGCGGGGCCGGGACTGCGGCCGCAAGCGGAAAGCGCCGCTGCCAAGCCGGCAGCACCGGAGGCACCCAGCAACTGCCGCCGGGAGACCGGGAAGCCCGGACCTACCACCAAACGGTGGAGTCCAGATTCTCGATCTCGTTGACGGGCCGCCTGTAGATGCCGCTTGACAAATACTTCCAGCCGTCGTCGGCGACGACGAAGACGACGTTGCCCTCGTCGAGCTCGCCCGCGATCCTGACAGCCACCTTGGCGATCGCCCCGGAGGAGACGCCGGCGAAGAGTCCCTCCTCGTCGAGGAGCCTGCGGGTGAAGAGGATCGCGTCCTGATTGGTCACGAAGATCTTGCGGTCCAACAGCGACAGGTCGATGATCGGCGGGATGAAGCCGTCCTCGAGCGAGCGCAGCCCCTGGACCGGCTCACCCTGCATCGGCTCGGCTGCGACCACTTTTACCTGCTCGCCGAGCTCCTCCTTGAGTCGCCGCCCATTGCCCATCAATGTCCCGCCGGTCCCGAGGCCCGCGACGAACGCCGCGACCTCGTCCAGCTCCTCGAGGATCTCCAGCGCGGTGCCGTTGTAGTGCGCCATCGGATTGGCCTGATTGCCGTACTGGTAGGGCATGTAATAGGACGCGTCTTGACCGGCCATATCGAGCGCCATCTCAACCGCGCCGTTGGATCCCTTCGATCCCTCCGAGTACACGATCTCGGCCCCGTACATTCCGAGCAACTCCGTGCGCTCGCGAGTCACGTTCTCGGGCATCACGACCTTGACCGGGTAGCCCTTCCGGGTGCAGATCATGGCCAGCGAGATGCCGGTGTTTCCGGAGGTCGGCTCGAGGATGGTCTGCCCGGGGTGGATCAGGCCCTTTTCCTCGGCCTCCTCGATCATTGCCCGCGCCACCCGGTCCTTGACCGACCCGGTGGGGTTTCGTGACTCGAGCTTCGCCCAGATCCTGACGCCGGGCTTCGGGCTGAAGCGCTTTAGCTCAATCAGCGGCGTGTGGCCGATCGACTGGACGAGATCCCCATACCGCCCCCCGCAGGGCTTGTTCTGCAGGCTCTCGAGGGCCATCGCTTTACGAAGTGTAGCGACGGACGGCTACTAGCCGATGGACGGCCGCGAGCCCGTCGGAGGGGGTGAGACGGGCTCGCGGCCCCGATCGGGGAAGCTACGGACGGGCTTTAGAAGGGGTATGGACTCGGCGGAGGAGGCGGCGTCGGCGCGGGCGTCGGCATCGGCATCGGCATGGGCATCGTCGTCGTCGGCGTCGAGCTGCTGCTCGAGGACGAGCTGGAGCCGACCTTCCACACGTGCCAAGTGCCGCCGAAGCTAACGATGCCCTCACCGTGGGCCCGCTTCTTTTACTTGTCCATGAAGAAGAAGTACAGGGGGTGTCCGCCGAGCGTCAGCTGGTTGACGCCGTTGTGCTTCCAGATGCCCAGCTTCGCCTTGATCAGCGGATTCTTGGTGGGCATCGTTCCGTTCTTAACCGCCACCCACGGCCAGATCGCGCGGCATGCCTTCGAGAGACACTGCGGGTGGTTCCTGGAGTCGCCGGTCAGCGTGTACACCGAGAACCCGCCAGAGGCGCCCACGATCTTCGCCGAGAAGGTCGTGTGGGTGTTCGGACTCAAGAAGTTGGTGACGGTGCTCTGAAACACCCCAAGCGTGGGGGGCGTCGCCGCGGACGCGACCCCCACGATCGCCGTCAGGCCGACGACAAGAGCGGCGGCCCACAACCTCAGCACCTTCGGAACAGCCCTACGCATATCGCTTCCTCCTGATCGTGGGTACTCGAGGCTTAAAGGACGCCGCCGCGGCGGGAACCTTCCCAAGTGCTTCAGGCGCGAATGGTGGTTAGCGGCTGCCACCCGCCATGGCGGGCAGGATCACGAGCGTGTCGTGGTCGCCGAGGCTGGTTTCGCGGCCATCGAGAGCCCGAACGTCCTCGTCGTTGAGGTACACGTTCACGTAGCGGTTTAGCCCGCCGTCGGGAGCAAACAGCTGCGACTCGGTGTCGGGGTGGCTCAAGGCCACGGCTCGAAGCACCTCGCCCACCGAGGCGCCACCGGCCGACAGCTCCTTCTCGCCGCCGACCGACGGGCGCAGCACTGGGGGTATCCGGACCGTCGCCATGAGCTGGATCCGAACCCTAGTGGGCGCCGGCGCAGAACGCCTCGTAGTCCGGAAAGACCCCGAGCTCGTCGTCGGAGATGGCTTCCGGATCACGGGAGCAGATCGGGCACTGCGGGTCGCGGCGGACCTTGACCTCGGTGAATCGCGCCGCCAGCGCGTCATACATCAGCAGACGACCGATCAGCGGCTCGCCCTCGTCGAGGATCAGCTTCACGACCTCGGTGGCCTGAAGCAGTCCCATCGTGCCGGGCAGCACGCCGAGCACGCCGTTGGCGCCGCAGGACGGCGCCAGCTCCGCGGGCGGCGGAACCGGGAACAGGCAGCGGTAGCAGGGACCCTCGTAGGGCTTGAAGACCGACAGCTGGCCCTCGAAGCCGAGGATGGCGGCGGATACCACGGGGATCCTCAACCGCACGGAGGCGTCGTTGAGGAGGTAGCGGGTGGGAAAGTTGTCCAGGCCGTCGATGACGATGTCGTAGTCCGGGAGGATCTCCACGATGTTCGAGGCGTCGAGCCGGACCTGGTGCTTGACCACGTTGACGTCGGGGTTCAGGGCGGAGATCGTCTGCTCGGCGGAGTCGACCTTGGAGACGCCGATCCGATCGGTGGAGTGGATCACCTGCCGCTGGAGGTTCGACATGTCAACCTCGTCTGAGTCGACGATTCCCAGCGTCCCAACTCCGGCGGCGGCAAGGTAGAGCGCGGCCGGCGACCCAAGGCCGCCCGCTCCCAGCAGCAGCACCTTGGCGTCGAGCAGCTTCTGCTGCCCCTCCGCCCCCACCTCGGGCAGGAGCAGATGGCGCGAGTAGCGCTCGCGCTGCTCGGATGTGAGGGTGCGCGGCACCTCCAGCTCGTAGCCGCGGTCCTTCCACAGCGTGATGCCGCCGCGCATCGACTCGACGTGCTCGTAGCCCAGATCTTCGATCAGCGTCCGCGCGGCGTAAGCGGACCGGTTCCCTGACGCGCAGTACAGGACCACGTGCTGCGAGTGGTCGGGAACTGCTCCCTCGATCCTCGACTCGAGGTACCCCCGCGGAACGTGCTTGGCGCCCGGAAGCTTGCCGCTCTGAAGCTCCTCTGCCTCGCGCACGTCGACGACCACGGCGCCGTTGTTCATCTGCTCGCGGACGTCGGCTGGATCGACCTCGGTGATGCGGCTCTTGATCTGCCGGAATAGCTCCGCTCCTGACGGGCTCATCTCACAAACTCCTCAAAGGCACCCTGATTTCAATACTTCAACAAGTATAGGACGTGGCACGCCTCCCGTGCCCGGTGCATTTGGGTCATACCCGTAAACGCCTCAAGGGCCACGCGACGGGCACGGGAGGCGCGGCCACGTCCTATGGAATAAGCGGATCTACGATGAAGCGGTGCGCGCTCCGATAGACCACATCACCGCTCCGCCCTTCCCGAGAGGGCTGCCGTGGATCAATACGGCGCCCTTGCGGCTCGATCAGCAGCTCGGGCGGCCGGTACTGGTCGAGTTCTGGGACTTCTGCCGCGCGAACTCGATGCGCACGCTCCCCTACCTCGAGGCTTGGCACGAGCGCTACCAGGATCACGGGCTACGCGTGATCGGCGTTCACTCGTCCGGCTTCGAGCTATCCCAGGACCCCGAGCCTGTCCGGGACGCGGTCGGCCGGCTGGGCGTCTCCTATCCGGTCGTGGTCGACTCCGAGCACGAGATCTGGCGGCTGTACGGAAACCTGGGCTGGCCGGCGCGCTACCTGTTCGACCGCCAGTTGACGCTGGCCCACTACCACTACGGGGAGGGCAACTACGAAGAGACCGAGCAGGCGATCCAGGAGCTGTGCGGTGTCAGCCGGCCCCTGCTCGAACCGATCCGGCCCGAGGATGTCCCTGGAGCGGTCCTGGAGGCCCAGACCGACGACGTCGCGGGCCCCTACTCCGGTCCCTATCGAGCGGGGGGCGTGTGGGCCGTGCTGGACGGCGCCGGGACTGTCAGCGCCTCAGGCCGCGCGATCCGGGTGGACGGGCCGGGGTGCTACGAGTTGATCTCCCATCGGCGGAGCACTGACGGCGAGCTCGAG
>VAWT01000310.1 GCA_005883415.1 Actinomycetota bacterium
TCTCTGAAGAGGGGCATTGTCACGCTTCTTTCGCGGCAGCTTCGCGGTCCGCCGCGACCAGCGTCTGGGGGGAGATCCGGCCGCTGGTGACCAGTTCACCGCCCAACCTGCGAATCACCGAAGCGAGCGGGGCGGCCCAGCTGTTTTCCCAGACAAGCACCGCGGCGGCGCTCGCTGGCTCCAGCGTTTCGCCGACTGCTCGACGTCCTCCTCGGCGAGCAGCGTCGCAAGGTCTCGCTCGAGACCGCGCACTTCGCCGATGTCACTTTCAACGACGTCACGCAACTCGGCCGCCTCGATAGAGCCATCCTCAGCCTTCGTGACGACCACCAGGTCAAGCACTCGGATCGTTCGGTTCTCGATCAGCGCCTTCAACTCGTTCGCCATCTCCCCCCGAGAATCGCGCCCTCTCTTCTGGGAATCTGACGACCAGGTAGTCGACCGGCCCAAGCTCATCGAGGTTGATGTCAACCGTGTGGCAAGCCTCTGTGATTACGTGTTGATTCTTGCGCTGGGTCCCCGGTGTTCCCGGACCCGCCTGAGCTCTCCGCTCCGAGAGTCACATGGACGACCGGCGACGTCATCACCTGGGTCAGATGACAGCGAAAAGCCGCCCCCTGAGCCTCGGACTGCCGTGGCTCGCGAGCCGTCAGCGGAGAGCAGCCAGCAGCGCTCGGCCCGTCTACCGCGCGACGCAGCGAAAGCCGATGTGGCTCGTCGAGGTGTCAATCGCCCCGGGCTGGCGGGCCGCGGGTCGGTAGCGGAGGCAGTAGCTCGGCGCGCAGAGGTGTGAGCCGCCCTTGATCACGCGGCGGGGGATGTGCACACCGGGACCCTCGGGGTCGTACCCCGCACCCGGGGCTTCGAGGCGTGGGTTGAGGGCCGGCGCGCAGCATGGGCTGGTGGTCGTTTCGGAGCCTGGACCGCGAGGCGCGCAGTAGTCGGTGGTCCACTCCCACACGTTTCCGGTCGTGTCGAGGAGCCCATAGCCGTTGGCAGCAAAGAGTCCAACTGGGGTGGTGCCGCGCCATCCCTTGGCCCCGGTGTTGCGCCACGGGAATTCGCCTTGCCAGAAGTTGGCCATCAGCTCGCCGCCGGGTTGTCGCTCGTCGCCCCATGCGAAGGTCGCGCCGTCGAGGCGGCCTCGCGCGGCGTACTCCCATTCGGCTTCGCTCGGCAATTGGTTGCCTGCCCAGTCGGCGTACGCCTCGGCGTCCTCGAACGCGACATGGGTGACGGGGTGCTTGTCGCGGTCGGTGTTGTCGCTGTTCGGGCCCCAGGGGTGGCGCCAGTTGGCGCCGGGGACGTAGGCCCACCAGCGGGTTGGGTCGTCCAGCGGGACAGGCCCCGGGGTTGGATGAAAGACGGCTGATCCTTCGACCAGCAGCGAGGGGTCGGCGTCGGGGTAGTCGGCCGCATCGGGCGGGCGCTCGGCGACGGTTACGTACCTGGTCTCCGCGACAAACCGGGCGAACTGGGCGACCGTGACCGGGCCCCGCTGAATCGCGAAGCTGCCGATCCGGACCTCGCGCACGGGTCCCTCTTCGGGGTAGAAGTCAGTGGAACCCATCCTGAACCGGCCGCCGGGGATTTCGACCATGTCCTCGCTGTTCATCGCCCCCGATCGTAAAGCCAACGGGGCGCCCCCAATCGAGCGCCGGTGGTTGTGGCGTTGATCATTGCTCGTCGCGGAGCGGATCGAACGTGACCGTGATTCGCTGCCGCTCGTCGCGTCGCTCCGCCTGCTCGGCGGGGATGATCACCCGATCCGGATGATGCTCGACCGTCGGGGGGTTAGTTATGGTCGAATGGCGCACGGCGGTGCGCGATCTTTCTTCCCTGCGCAGACATGTGAGGTTGGCGCGATGAGCGAGCGGTTCAAGGGCGTTGTCAATGTTGACATTCGTGATTCGGTGCCGGATTGGGCTCCGTTTGAGGCGTCGAAGGCTCCCGAGGGAGCGCCGAGCGTTCTGTACATCGTGCTGGACGATGTGGGCTTTTCGGTGTTGAGCGGCTATGGCGGTCCGGTTCCGACGCCGAACATCGATCGGATCGTCGCGGACGGGGTGCGTTACACCCAGATGCACACGACTGCGTTGTGCTCGCCGACGCGTTCGTGCCTGCTGACGGGGCGCAATCACACGCGCAACAGCATGGCGTGCATCACTGAGGCGGCGATCGGGTTTCCGTGCGCGAGCGGGGTGATTCCGCCGGAGAACGGGCAGATCCAGGAGATCCTCGGGGAGGCGGGGTGGAACACGTACATGGTCGGGAAGTGGCATCTGTGTCCGGAGTCGGAGATGAACCTTGCGTCTTCGCGGCGGAACTGGCCGACCGGCCGCGGCTTTGAGCGCTTCTATGGGTTCCTCGGGGCGGAGACGAACCAGTGGTATCCGGACCTCGTCTACGACAGCCATCCCGTGGACCCGCCGCGCTCACCGGCGCAGGGCTATCACCTGAGCGAGGATCTGACCGACAAGGCGCTGGAGTTCATCAAGGATGCGAAGGTGGTCGCGCCGGACAAGCCGTTCTTTCTGTATTACGCGCCGGGGGCGTGCCACGCCCCGCATCACGCTCCGAAGGAGTGGATCGCCAAGTTCAAGGGCCAGTTCGACATGGGCTATGAAGCGATCCGCGAGCAGACGCTCGCCCGCCAGAAGGAGCTGGGGATCGTCCCGCCCGATACCGAGCTCCCGCCGATCAACCCGATCGCCGACCAGACCGGACCGGACGGGCAGCCTTTCCCGCCGCTGGACATGACCAGGCCGTGGGACTCGTTGACGGCCGAGGAGCAGCAGCTGTTCTGCCGGATGGCCGAGGTGTATGCCGGGTTCATGGCGCACGCCGATCACCAGATCGGGCGGCTGCTCGACTACCTGGAGGAGACCGACCAGCGCGAGAACACGCTGATCATGCTCATCTCCGACAACGGCGCGAGCGGCGAGGGCGGACCGAACGGGTCGGTGAACGAGAACAACATCGCGAACGGCATCCCGGACTCGATGGAGCAGAACCTCGCGATGCTCGATGAGCTCGGCGGAACGAAGACCTACAACCACTACCCGAACGGCTGGGCGATGGCGTTCAACGCGCCGTTCAAGATGTGGAAGCGCTACGAGTTCAACGGCGGCACGTCGGACCCGTGCATCATCTCGTGGCCGAAGGGGATGAAGGCGAAGGGTGAGATTCGCGAGCAGTACCACCACGCGATCGATCTCGTCCCGACGATCCTCGATTGTCTGGGCGTCGAGCCGCCCGAGACGATCGGCGGTCACGTCCAGAGCGACTTCGACGGCGTCAGCATGCGCTACGGCTTCGACCACGGGTCGCTTCCGACCGCGCGCGCGACGCAGTTCTACTCGATGCTCGGCTCCCGAGCGATCTGGCACGACGGCTGGAAGGCCGTCACCACCCACCCCACGATCAGCGGCTGGAGCCACTTCGCGACCGACACCTGGGAGCTCTACCACACCGACGTCGACCGCGCCGAGCTTCACAACCTCGCCGATCAGGAACCCGAACGGCTCAACGAGATGATCAGCCTGTGGTACGCCGAAGCCGGCCGCAACGGGGCGTTCCCGCTCGATGACCGCTCAGCACTCGAAATCTTCATGACCCCGCGTCCGCTTCTGAGCCCGGCGCGCAACCGCTACGTCTACTACCCGGATCTGGCGGAGGTACCGGAGTCACAGGCGGTCAACATCCGCAACCGTTCCTACGGGATCGGCGCGCTCGTCGACATCCCCGCCCCGGGCGCCGAGGGCGTCCTGTTCGCCCACGGCTCGCGATTCGGCGGGCACGCGCTCTACATCAAGAACAACCGCCTGCACTACGTCTACAACTGGGTCGGTCATTTCGAGCAGAAGATCGTCGGCAGTGAAGACGTGCCGGTCGGCAAGAACCTCATCCTGGCCGCCAACTTCGTCAAGGACGGCGAGGACCCGCCCGGTGTTTCGACCGGGATCTTGTCCCTTTACCACGGCGAGACGAAGGTCGGCGAGGAGCGAATCAAGACCCAGCCCGGCAAGTTCTCG
>VAWT01000460.1 GCA_005883415.1 Actinomycetota bacterium
AGCACGTACAGCGGGTGCTCGGCGTCGAGCTCCTCTGCCGGGCACTCGTCGGCGGCTTTCTCCATGACCTCGTGGAAGTAGTCGTCGCGGCCGTCCTTCATCTCACAGTCGATGCCGGTGTGCTTGACGACGATGATGTGCTCAAGCGTGTCGAGGTCGGCCATGACCTCGTCGACCTGCTGTTTGATCGGCGCCGTCTTACCCTTCCGCCGAGCACCGTCGACTGTGACCAGCGCCTTGGCCTTGGAGAACTCCATCCACTCTTGCACCGATCCGGCTGAGAAACCGCCGAAGACCACATTGTGCGGCGCGCCGATCCGCGCACAGGCAAGCATCGCGACGACCACTTCGGGGATCATCGGCAGGTAGATCCCGACCACATCCCCCTTTTCGACGCCCAGGTCCTTCAGCGCGTTCGCGAACTTCTGCACGTCACGGTGCAGCTCGGCGTAGGTGACGTCACGCTCCTCGCCCTCCTCGCCACGCCAGTGGAACGCGACACGGTCCCCATTGCCGGCCTCGATATGCCGGTCGAGACAGTTATACGACGCGTTCAGTTTCCCGTCGCTGAACCACTTGTAGAACGGAGGGTTCGAGTCATCCAGTGTCTCCGTCGGCTCCTTGAACCAGTGAAGCTCCTTCGCCTGCTTCAGCCACCAGCCCTTCCAGTCCCGCTCGGCCTCCTCATAGAGGGCCGGGTCGCTCAGCAACGCGTTCTTGGCGAACTCTTCCGGCGGGTCGAACTTCTCGACGTCCAGCATCTCCTCCAGCCGATGCTCGAGGGCCTCGCCGGTGAGCTTCTCGCGGGCCGCGCTGGGTGCAGTCTGGCTCATATATCTCTCCTCCTGGCTCGACAGTTGCAGGCTGCCCCGTAACGCGGCGGACTAATCGACGTGGCCGTCGGTCCCTCTTGCATCACGCGTTCCATTCAGGCGCTTGCGGGTAAACAGGATGAAGTGCAGTCCCGACTTCACTTTACGCCCGCGATGTGGTGGTATCAAGCGCCCGGAGCCCGGGTAGCACGTGCCTAGAAGTCAGTAGGTCTCGAGGAGGACAGCTATGGAAGAAGCGGTAATCGTCAGCGCGGTCAGGACCCCCGTGGGGACCATGGGCGGGCAGTTCAAGGACGTTCCGGCGACGGAGCTTGGGTCAACGGCCATCCGCGCCGCCCTGGAGCGCGCGGAGCTCCGCGGTGAGGAGGTAAACGAAGTTTTGATGGGGTGCGTCCTGAGCGCCGGACTCGGTCAGAACCCCGCTCGGCAAGCCTCGATCGGTGCCGGGATCCCGAAAGAGGTGCCCGCCACCACGATCAACATGGTCTGCGGTTCGGGCCTGAAATCGGTGGCGATCGCCTCCCAGATGATCAGGGCCGGACATGGGAGTCACGGCCGAAAATCTCGCCGAGCAGTACGCGATCAGCCGCGAGGAGCAGGACGAGTTCGCGGCCGCCAGCCAGCAGAAGGCGGGGCAGGCGGTGAACTCCGGAACCTTCAAAGACGAGATCGTGCCGATCGAGGTTCCGGCCAAGGGCGGCACGGACACGGTCGACACCGACGAGCATCCCCGGGCGGACACGACGGCGGAGGGGCTGGCGAAGCTGCGCGCGGCCTTCAAGCGCGACGGGGGCACGGTCACGGCCGGCAACGCCTCGGGTGTCAACGACGGGGCCGCGGCGCTCGTGGTCATGTCGGCTTCTACGGCTGCCGAGCGCGGCCTTGAGTCGTTCGGGACTGTTGAAAGCTATGCGTCGGTCGGGGTCGAGCCGAAGATCATGGGCATCGGCCCCGTGCCGGCGGTGACCAAGGCGCTGGGCAAGGCTGGGCTGGAGCTCGAGGACATCGACCTGTTCGAGCTCAACGAGGCTTTCGCCGCCCAATCTCTGGCCGTGTTGCGCGAGCTTGAAATCGAGTCGGAGCGGATCAACCCGCATGGCGGGGCGATCGCGATCGGGCACCCGATCGGCGCCAGCGGCGGCCGCATCCTCGTCACCCTGCTGCACGAGATGCGCCGGCGCGACGCTCGCCGGGGGCTGGCCACCCTATGCGTCGGCGGCGGCCAGGGCCAGGCGGCGATCATCCGAAACGGGAAGGCCGAGTAGGCGCGGCGCTGCCGCTGGCGCGGTGAGCGTGACCGGTCGCGGCGCTCACCGCACCTTGGCCACGAACACTCCGAAGTACACGCTCACCGCGCCGATCACGAGAATGCCGAGAACGATGAGCAATCGGGAGCGGATGATGTGCCCGATGACGCCGATAATCAGGCCACCCGCCATCGCCGCCACGAGCGCGTTTAGGCTCGAGTGCGACAGCGCGTAGAAGAATGGCACGGGCCGAACCCTATCTGCGGTGCAGGGCACGAGCGCCAATACGTCCGCAAAAACTGCCTGCTAATTGGGCCCAATTCACGATGCCGCACGCTGCCCAAGTTGCCGTGTCTTGGCGGCTGTCTCGGGGTGAATCGGGAATCTGTGGGCTGCTTGCTCGAAAAGCGCTGGCCGGCAAACAGTGGCTGAGCCTCGGTTTGCTCCCCCACAACGTAGCCTCCGCATCCGTGTCGTCACTCGCGTCGAGTCGGAGCGCGCATATCGGCTGACGGCCCGGTCTGGTCGGCCACGGTCGTCTCGACCAGCGGTTGCATCCCGCAGCGGCGG